>JAYUYB010000902.1:0-2423 GCA_043752655.1 Chloroflexota bacterium | reverse complement strand
GTCTGACCCTTGCGCTGCTGTATCTGCCGCTGCTCTGCGTGGGCTCGTTCCGCTGGCTCTTCCCGCAGCGCGCCGCCCCGCCGTCGGTGCCCACGCTGGGCGCCCGTCATCAGGAGGCCGCACTGTGAACGTCTCGCTGATCATCCCCGTGCTGAACGAGGCCGCGTGCATCGGCGCGCTCCTCGCCGAGCTTCCCCTCGCTGTCGCCCATGAGATTCTGGTGGTCGACAACGGCTCCACCGACGCCACCGCCGCCATCGCGCGCGGGGCCGGGGTGCGCGTGGTGAGCGAGCCGCGCCGTGGCTACGGCTACGCCTGCGCGGCCGGGGCGGCGGTGGCCAGCGGCGAGGTGCTAGTGTTCATGGACGGCGACGGCAGCTTTGTGCCCGAGCAGATCGCGCTGCTGGTGGGCGCGATCGCGGCCGGGGCCGATCTGGCGCTGGGCACCCGCATGCAGGGCGGCATGGTCGCGGGCGCGATGCCGCCCCACCAGCTGCACGGCAATCGCCTGGTAGCCTGGCTCGTGCGACGCATCTACGGCGTGCCGCTCACCGACCTGGGGCCGTTCCGCGCCATCCGCCGCTCGCTGCTGGGCCAGCTCGACATGCGCGAGCGCACCTATGGCTGGCCGATCGAGATGATCGTCAAGGCGGCCCGCCACGGTGCGACAATCGTCGAGCTGCCGGTGGGCTACCGCCCGCGCTTCGCGGGGCAGTCGAAGGTCGGCGGGACCGTGCGGGGGACCGTGCTGGCAACCTATCGTATCCTCAGCGTGACGCTGCGCTACAGCCTGGGCTAGAAATAGAAAGACGACCACGTGCAGATCGAGCTCGCCGCGCGGGGCACCTACGCGCCCACGCTTCCCACCCAGGTCTACCTTGAGGTCACGAACCGCTGCAACTCGCTGTGCGTGTCGTGCCCGCTCACCTACGACCACTTTTTGCGCTTCGAGCCCAAGCACCACCTGAGCTGGGCGCAGTTCCGCCAGGTCGTCGATCAGATTCCGCAGATCGAGCGCGCCGTGCTGCACGGCATCGGCGAGCCCCTGCTCAACCCGGAGCTGCCGCGCTTCATCGCCCACCTGAAGGCGCGCGGCGCCCATGTGCTCTTCAACACCAACGGCGTGCTGCTCGACGAGCGGCGCGGCGATGCGCTGGTGGAGGCTGGCCTCGACGAGCTGCGCGTCTCGCTCGACGCGGTGACGCCGGAGCTCTACCGCACACTGCGCGGTATCGACAAGCTCCCTCAGATCTTGACGAACCTGCGCAACTTTCTGGAGCGGCACCGTGAGCAGCCCCAGCCGCGCGTCTCGCTCTGGATGGTGGGCATGCAGGAGAACATCGAGCAGCTACCCGACTTTGTGCGCCTGGGCGCCGAGCTTGGTGTGCCGGAGGTGTATCTTCAGCGCCTGGTCTACTTCGGCGGGGGCGAGCGCATCGCCGACGATGCAACCATGGTCGCGGAACAGTCGCTGTTCAGCGCGCTGGAGCAGCGCCAGGCCGAGCTTATGACTACCTGTGAGGCGCTGGCGACCGAGCTGGGGCTGGTGTTTCGGGCCTCTGGGGCCACTACCCCCCACGAGAGCGTGGCGGTGCAGGGCGCGCACCCCTGGCAGGGCTGCAACCGGCCCTGGTCGCTGATCTATGTGACCGCCAACGGCAACCTGCTGCCCTGCTGTATCGCGCCCTTCGCCAGCCCCGACTACGCCGGCCTGATGCTGGGCAACGTGCTTGCGCGGCCCCTGGCCGAGCTGTGGAACGACCGGCCCTACATGGCGCTGCGCACGGCGGTGCTAAGCGAGGCGCCCGCGCCGTGGCCCTGCCAGCACTGCGGCGTGCGCTGGAGCCTGTGAGCATCGACGAGGCATGAGGGATGAGGGATGAGCACGACAGGTGGCGAGCCCAGCGCATCCTCCTGCTGATTGGCCTGGCGAGTATTGGGCTGTATGCCTGGCTTGCGCTGCGCTACCCGCTGCTCCCTGGGCTGGCGAGCGGGCGGGCCAACTGGGCGACCCTGGCCGACGGCTCGCTCGCTGCGGGCCTGCTCCACGCAGCCGTGTATGGCCTGCTTGTGGTGCTCTACGTGCTCGCGCTCCGCTCCGCGCTGCGCCTGCCGGCGGCGACGCGTGGCGTCCGTGCTTCATCGCTTGTCTGGGGCGGCTGGCTCGTGATGGCCGCCACGCTGCTCTGCGCCTACCCCGGCGAGTCGCTCGACATCTTCGACTACCTCTTTCGTGGCCGGATGCTGGCCGAGTACGGCGCGAGCCCCCTGGCGCTGTCACCGACGCCATTTGCCACGCGACCGTTCTACCGCTTCATCACCTGGCGCGGCCAGGTCGATACCTACGGCCCGCTTTGGGAGTATGCGAGCGGCGCGCTGGGCTGGGCGGTTGGCCACCTGCTGCCCCGGCCGCTCAGCGAGAC
>JAYUYB010000901.1:0-6197 GCA_043752655.1 Chloroflexota bacterium | reverse complement strand
CCCGCAGCGGCGGCAGCCTGCGCGCCCTGCTGGACGCCCAGCGCGAGCAGTTGTTGAAACCGTGAGCAAGGGGACAGGGAACAGGGAACAGGGGACAGCGGCCGGACGAGCACGGCTCAACGCGCACGCTGCAGCCTCCAGCGACTTCTCCGCCCTGTACCCTGTACCCTGTACCCTATGCACAAGATCACGCGCCGGCTCGCATCGCTCGGCCACCTTACTGGCCCGCTGCTGCTAATGTTTCTCGGCGTGCTGCTGCTCTCGCTGGGCGCGGCGTACCTCTTTATCCACGCCTATCGCAGCATCGAGGGACTGCCGCCCTTTATCTCCGTGCTCACGCTCCAGTTTATGCCACGCCTCTGGCGCGGCCTGCTCCTGCTCGCCGCCGGGCTTGGCGTGCTCGCCGGTGGGATCTGGCAGCTTAGCGGCCTGATGGTGTTCCCGCTGCACCGGGACGCTCTCTCCGACGATCTGGTGCTCGGCTACCGCCGCGAGGCGCCGCCGAGCCTCGCGGTACTCTCTGGCGGCCCTGGCCTGCTTGTGCTCAGCGCCATGGGCGAGCATGTGCGCCGCCTCACAGGCGTGGTGCCGGTGCAGGACCCTGTGGAATATTACTACCGCGCCGCCGGCCTCTTCAACCTGCGGAATGTCTACTACGTGGTGCCCACGCCCGCGCCGCTCCAGGTGATCGCCGAGCTAGACGACGGCACCAAGATGGACGTGCGCCACCTCGCCCTCGACCCAAGCATCGCCGAGCGCCACGTGGTGCGCCTGAGCCTGGAGCGCAACGGCGACGACGCCCTGCACCTCACGCGCCTGGCCGCCGAGGCCCTGCGCGACGCCGACGCGATCATCCTTGGCCCCGGCAGCCTGTTTGAGAGCATCCTGCCCAATCTGCTGCTCGACGAGCTGCGCGAGGCTGTGAGCCACAGCAAGGCGCGCAAAATCTATATCTGCAACCTGATGACCGAGCCGGGCCGCACGAGCGGCTTCGGCGTGTCCGACCATATCCGCGCCATCAGGCAGTACGGCGGCTTCACACCCGACTTCGTGCTCGTGAACGCCCAGCGCATCGAGTCGGAGGTCTCCCGGCTCTACGCCGCCGCCAACCAGTCGCCGGTCTACCTCGCCCCCGACGAGGCGGAGGAGACGACCTACCTGGCGGGCGACCAGACGGCGCAGCGGCGCGTGATGATCGAGGGCGCCACTGTGATCGAGGCCGACCTCGCCTCCTCGGTGATCCAGTACACCGCCTCGCTCAGCAGCCCCAGCGAGAGCCGGGCCGTGCGCGTGCTGCGCCACGACAGCCAGAAGCTTACCGCCACCATCCTGGAGCTGCTACGAAGGACGTAAGGGCTCCCCTTGTGGGCGCCCCAGGGACAAGCTATGACGCTCGTAGTGTTCGAGGATGAGCTCTGGCGCCACTTTGCGACGCTCACCCAGGCGCGGCCGCTGTTCGAGCTGCGCTGCGGCGCGTTCAGCACCCGTGAGCGCGTGACGGCGCTGGCAACCGCAGCAGGCGCGGGCCACGGCGAGGCGCTTGGCCTTGCCAGGGCGCCCCTGATGGGCCACTACGGCCCCGGCGAGGGCATGGCAGCCTTCCTCCAGGTGGGCGCGCCGATCGTCCTCGTCAATGCGCGTGCCCTGGATCTGGCGTGGCTGCCACGCCTGCTCGTCGAGCCGCTCAACACCGTCTACCTGGCCGGCGGCACCCTGCTTGGCGCCCGCATCTCGCCCGCCCTGGCCAGCGCCGTGCTCTACTATCTGCACGCTCAGGCCGCCGACGAGGCCCGCGACGAGCTGCTGCGCTTCGCTCGCGCCCAGGATCTTGGCCCCGACCAACCGCCCCTACTGCTGCGCTACCCCTGGGATCTGATCGTCCAGACCGGCGAGCAGCTTGTGCGCGATCTGCCGCTACTCGTGCCACGCCTGCCGCTGGCCCCCGAGGATTCGCCCGGCCTCACTCTGCGCGGCGCTCACGTTTATGTTTCCCCGGAGGCGCAGCTCGACGGCCCGATTGTGCTCGACTCGCGTGACGGCCCGGTGTTTATCGAGCCAGGGGCGCGCATCGAGCCCTTCAGCTTCATCCAGGGGCCAGCCTACATCGGCGCAGGCAGCCTGATCGCCAGCGCCCGCATCCGGGGCGAGACAAGCATCGGCCCGGTCTGCCGCGTGGGCGGCGAGGTGGAGGCCAGTATCCTCCACGGCTACAGCAACAAGCATCACGACGGCTTCCTCGGCCACTCCTGGCTCGGCGAGTGGGTCAATATCGGCGCGATGACCACCAACAGCGATCTGAAGAATAACTACGGCAGCGTGCGCGTGGCCCTGGATGGGCTCGGCCAGCTCGATAGCGGCGTCCTGAAGCTGGGCTGCTTCCTCGCCGACCACGTGAAGCTTGGGATCGGCCTGCACCTGAATGGCGGTACAATGATTGGGACGGGCAGCAACGTCTTCGGCGTCCATAGCGTGCCAAAGAATGTGCCGCACTTTACCTGGGGCGGCGATGTGTTCCGCGAGTATCGCATCGAGAGCATGATCGGCGTGGCGCGCACGGTGATGGGCCGCCGCAAGCGGCAGCTCACGCCCGCCTACGAGGCGGTGCTGCGCGCGGCCTTCGAGCTTACCAGGCCCAGCCGTGGCGTAACTGGCCCCATCGCCCCACGCCCCAGCCCCGAGGCCGAGCAGGCCCTCGCACGCGCCGAGCGCGAGGCGGTGCGAACTTCGTAATGCAAAATGCAAAATGCAAAAACCTGCGGCGGCAGCGCTCGTTCTGCATTTTGCATTTTGCATTTTGCATTTGAGCTATGCTAACCCTACGCGACCTCCCCAGCGTCGACCGGCTCATCCATGCGGCAAGCGCCACAGGCGACGAGGCCGCGCCCCACACGCTGCTGCTCGAAGCGGCCCGCGCGGAGCTCGCCGCCGCCCGCACGCAGCTGCGCGACGGCGCCCTCGCCACGGACGACCTGCTCACCACCCTCGCCGAGCGCGTGCGCGTGCGCGTGGCCGATGCGCTGCGCCCAAGCCTGCGCCCCGTGCTCAACGCCAGCGGCGTGATCATCCAGACCAACCTGGGCCGCGCGCCCCTCAGCGCCGCTGCGCTCGCCGCCATGGCGCGCGTGGGCGGCGGCTACTCCAACCTGGAGTACGATCTGGAGCGGGGCGGGCGCGGCGGGCGCGGCGGGCATCTGGAGGGGCTGCTCACCCGCCTGAGCGGCGCCGAGGCCGCCCTGGCGGTGAACAACAACGCCGCCGCCGTCTACCTCGCCCTGCTCGCCCTGGCGCCCGGCCGCGAGGTGATCGTCTCCCGAGGCCAGGCGGTAGAGATTGGCGGCGGCTTCCGCATCCCCGACGTGCTGCGCCAGAGCGGCGCCACGCTGGTGGAGGTCGGCACCACAAACCGCACCTACGCCCACGACTACGCGGCGGCCATTACGGAGCGCACCGCGCTGCTAATGCGCGTTCACAGCAGCAACTTCCGCCTGGTTGGCTTTGTCCACGAGACGCCGCTAGACGAAATGGCCGCCGTTGGCCGCGCCCACGGCGTGCCCGTGCTCGACGACCTCGGCAGCGGCACGCTGCTGCCCACCGCGCCCTACGGGCTGGCGCCCGAGCCAACCGTGCAGGAGAGCGTGGCCAGCGGGGCGGATCTGATCACCTTCAGCGGCGACAAGCTCCTCGGCGGCCCCCAGGCCGGGCTGATCGTGGGCCGACGCGATCTGGTGGAGCAGCTGCGGCGCCACCCGCTGGCCCGCGCCCTGCGGGTGGACAAAACCACCATCGCCGGGCTGGAGGCCACGCTGCGAGCGTATCTGAGCGGCACGGCGCTGGATGAGCTCCCCGTGTGGCGCATGATCAGCGCGCCGCTGGCGGGGCTCCAGGCTCGCGCCGAGGCCCTGGCCGGCCAGCTGCGCGCCGCCGGGCGCGCCGCCGAGGCCGTTCCTTGTCGCAGCGCCGTGGGCGGCGGCTCGCTGCCAGGCGAGACGCTGCCGAGCGTAGGGGTGGCGATCAAGCCTGGCCCCGATGGGGCGGATGCCCTGGCCGCACGGCTGCGGGCGGGCAGCCCAGCCGTGGTGGCGCGCATCGCCGAGGGCCGCCTGCTGCTCGACCTGCGCACTGTCTTCGTGGAGCAGGACGAGCTTTTGCTGCGGCAGCTCCTCGCGCAGTAGCTATCCACAGATTTCCGACCCATTTCCGGGCTATTTCTGGCCCGCTGCGGGGCCGTCCTATAGCCCGGCAATCTGCGTAATCTGCGGATATGACCAGCAGGGAATCTTATGATCTACGGAATTCTGCTCGCTGCGGGTCTGTCGTCGCGCATGGGGCGGGCCAAGCAGCTGCTGGCGTGGCACGGCCTCCCGCTGGTGCGGTACGCCGCCGAGGTGGCCCTGGCGAGTCGGCTGGCGGGGCTGTTGGTGGTGGTGGGGGCGGGGGCCGAGGCCGTGCGCGAGGGGCTGGCCGGCCTCGGCGGCCCCGTGCAGACGGTGCAAAACGACGACTATGCGAGCGGCCAGGCCTCCTCGCTGCGCTGCGGCCTCGCCGCGCTGCCGGCCACGGCTGTGGCGGTGGTGGTGCTGCTGGCCGACATGCCCCTCGTAAGCCCCGCCCTGATCGACAGCCTGATCGCAGCCCACGAGGCGGCCCCGGCAGCGCTGGCAGTAGTGCCGCGCTACCAGGGCCGTCGTGGAAACCCTGTGCTGCTCGCTGCCGGTCTCTTCGCCGAGCTGCAAGCCCTGGATGGCGATACCGGCGCACGCCCCGTGCTGCAGCGCCACGCCGATACGGTGATCTGGCTTGACCTCGATGATCCCGCTGTGGTGACGGACATCGATACGCCGGAGGCCTACGAACAGATGTAGCTTACGCCCCGAAGAAGTTGCGGTTCTTCTCGGTGAAGCTCTTCCACTGCTCGGGCACCGAGTCGTCGGCGAAGATCGCCTCGACTGGGCACTCCGGCTCGCAGGCGCCGCAGTCGATGCACTCATCGGGGTTGATGTAGTACTGATCCTCGCCCTCGTAGATGCAGTCCACGGGGCAGACCGACACACACGAGGCGTCCTTGGTTCCGATACAGGGCTCGACAATAACGTATGTCACGGCTCGTCTCCTCTGCCAACTGCTCCTCGCGGCCCAGGCCGGAGTGATAGCTTAGGTGGTTCGCACAGCGTACTATCCTGCGCCCCGCGCGTCTACCACAAAAGTCACCTTCGGCGCTACTCCTCCACAACCCGCGCGAGCCCAGACTGGTCGAGCACGATCACGCGGCCCCGCTCCAGGCGCACCAGCCCCTCCTGGGCCATGCGGCGCAGCGCCCGGCCCGCCATCTCGCGCACCGTACCAGCGCGCTCGGCAAGCTCCTGGTGGGTCAGCTCGGCGGCGCCCTCGTCGGCCTCGGCCAGCAGCTGCCGCGCAAGCCGGGCGCGCACCGAGCGGAAGGCCAGATCCTCCACCAGCTGAACTAGCTCGCGCAGCTGGCCGGCCATGCTGCTGAGCGTGGCCAGAGCCAGGTCGGGATGGCGCCGGATCAGGGCCAGCAGATCGGCGCGCATCAGCAGCAAGCAGATCACGGGGCTCATGGCGCGGGCCGAGGTGGGGTTCGGGCCGCTGTCGAAGAGCGGCACCGGGTTGAAGTGTTCGCCTGGGCCGGCCATCGCAAACACCTGCTCGCGCCCATCCGGGGCAGTGCGCGAGAGCCGCACGCGCCCGCGCAGCACAAAGAAGAGTCCAGGCGCATCTTCGCCCTCCAGCATGATCTGCTGGCCAGGGCGGAAGCTGCAGCGCCGCGCCCGCCGCGCCGTGTCCGTAAGCGTCGGCTCGTCCAGGCTGGTGAGCAGCGGGATGGCGCGTAGATCGTCGAGCGTAACCATAGGCTCCGGCTGGTAGCGGCGGGGAGAAGCTGGGCTATAATGAATGAGCTTCCCAGAAGCTTATTATAGAGGATTTTGTATGCACCAGGTTGTGCTCGGCGACGGCGCCACCATTGCCTACCACGACGCAGGCTCCGGCCCACCGCTCTTGCTGCTGCACGGCTTCACCGGAACCGCTCGCAGCCACCTCGGCCAGCTGAGCGAGGCGCTCAAACCGACATATCGCGTGATCGCGCCCGATCTGCGCGGCTACGGCGCCAGTCGCCCGCCCGTGCGCGACTTCCCGCCCGACTTCTACCAGCGCGACGCCGCCGATATGGCTGCCCT
>JAYUYB010000900.1:0-2436 GCA_043752655.1 Chloroflexota bacterium | reverse complement strand
TGGTGGGCGAGCACCCGGCGAACGCGGGCGGGACGAACGGCAGCGTGAGCGCGATGCTGGCGGGCTTCTTCGGGAACTGCTACGGCGGGGCCTGGGGCTGGAGCTACGCGCCGGTGGACGCCAACGGCAGCTGGGGCGACACAGCCGATGCGCTCGGCCAGTTCAACGCCGCCCACGCCGCCGACCTCGCCATCCCCGACGCCCTGCCTCCTGTCGACCCGGCGACGCTGACGAACAAGTTGCACCTGCCGCTGATCCGATAGCCGATAGCCGATAGCCGAACCTCCGCTCGCGCATTGCATCGCGGCGATGTGTGCCCCAACAGTCCCGCCCGCTCCCCGTACTCACCACGACCGGCGAATAACCCATTCGCCGGTCTTTCTGTGCGCACCTCCACGCCCCGCGCTGCGGTTCACCAGCAGAACGTCCAACTGCCGCTCCTTCCCACTCAGAGGACGCCATGCTGCTCCGCCGCTACCTACTCGCCTGCTGCCTCTGCCTGCTCGCCGTCTGGTCCGCCAGCGCGGCGGCGCAGGGTGACGCCCCGCGCTCACTCGCTGAGATCACGCTGCCGGGCAGCGGCTACATCAAGTTTCCCCGCGTGGCTGTGAGCCCTGAGGGCGTGCTGATCGCCGCCAACACAGGGCGCCTGAACGCGAACCTCTACACGCGCGCGGCCGACAGCGACGCCTTCGGCTTAGTCGAGCGCCTTGGGCCAGCCGAGGGGCAGCCGGACTACTCCACGGCCAGTGTCGCCGTTGCGCCAGACGGGCGCGTGGTCTACAGCTGGATCAACCAGGCGCAGCGCAGCATCTTCGCCCGCGTGCGCACGCCCGGCGGCCAGTGGGGCGCCACCCGCACCATCACGGCAGGCGCGCCCTTCCCGGTCTCGGTGGCCGTGGCCGCAAGCAACAGCGAGCTGATCGCCGTCTGGCGCAACCCTGACAGGCCACTGGTCTTCAGCCGCTCCGGCGACGGCGGCGCGAGCTGGTCGACGCCCGTGGCGGTCTCCGCGCAGGCCGTCGCGAACGCCCCCGCCATCGCCGCCGACGCCAACGGCATGATCGCAGTGGCCTACACCCAGGGCGTTGGTGACCACCTCCAGATCTTCGCGGGCATCTGGAACGGGCGCAGCTTCGATGTGCGCCAGATCTCGTCGGGCTGGGGCGATTTCGCCGACCCCGGCGTTGCCGTGCTCGCCAACGGGCGCGCGGTGGTGAGCTACCGTGGCGTAGACGACAGCGGCAGCGCCTCGGGCGTCTTCTACGCGGAGCGGGCCGCCGACGGCAGCTGGCCCCGCGCGCGCTTGGTGGCGGGGAAAGTGATCGGCCCGGTGAGCGTCGCCGCCGACGCGCAGGGCGGCATGAGTCTGTTCTGGATCGGCGCGGCCCAAGGGCGCAGCCAGGCCTGGTTTGCGCGGCTGCCCCGTGGCGGCGCGTGGTCGGCCCCCGCAGGCGCAGCCGTTGTGGGCGACGGCACAAGCTTCAACCTGCACGGCGCCGTGGCCACCGCAGCCGACGGCACGCTCTACGGCCACGCCGCCAGCGAGTATTTTGTGGGCAACACAACCTATGGCCGCGCCTACCGCTTCCTGGCGGCTGGCCCCGACGTGCGCATGACCGCCGACCCGCTGCTTGATGGTGGCGCGGCCCAGACGCGTGCGGACATGCTGGCGCTCACGTTTCACAACCTGAGCGGCGAGCCCTCGCAGCTGCGCTTGCGCTGGGACGCGCCGCCCACGGAGGCCGACGCTTGGCAGCCATTCGCCGCAGCGAGCAGCGTGCAAGCCCCGCCTGCTGGCGAGCGCTGCGTCGAGCACACGCTCTACACGCTGGTGCGCAGCGGAGCGCTGCTCCAGACGCAGCCCGCCAGCGACACGATCACGCTGGACCGCGCGGTGCAGGCGACCCTCGCGCCGCTTGGCGTGGAGAGCGCGCCCGGCTACACCAACGACCCATCGGCGCTGCTTCAGGTGGACGCGAGCGCCGACTGTAGCGGGCTGACCCTGGCGCGCAGCCTGGCCGCCGCCGAGCCGAGCCCAGTGAGCGGCGCCAGCTTCACGCTCGCTGTGCCGGTGGAGCCGAGCGAGGGCAGCCACACGCTGGGCGTCGAGCTGACCGACGCCCTGGGCAACAGCCGCACGCTCACAACCACGATCATCTACGACGACACGCCGCCCACGCTCGCACCTGGCGTGACCCTGGAGATCGACCCCGACCCGCAGGCGACCGTGCTTCAGAACCTGCGGCTCGCCGAGGCCCGCTACGGCGACACCGACGGGCCGCAGCCCTGGGCTCTCGCCGTAGCCGTCGCCCGCGACATCGCGCTCGCAGACGCGGAGCAGGCGTGGCGGCTCTACCCGCTGGAGCCCGCCTCAGTCGCCCTCGCCAGCGACGGCAGCCTCACACTCAGCGCAAGGCTCAGCCTAGCCGACCT
>JAYUYB010000899.1:0-2437 GCA_043752655.1 Chloroflexota bacterium | reverse complement strand
CCACGGCGGGGATCAGCTGCTTGACGCGCACCGGGAAGCAGAGCTCGTCGCGGATAAACTCGGTCTGGGCGCTCCAGTTGGTGACGATCGTGGGCAGGCCGCAGGCCATCGCCTCCAGGATCGGCATGCCCCAGCCCTCGCCGCGCGTGGCGGTGACAAAGCAATCGGCGGCGCGATACAGGCTGCCGAGCTGGTAGCCGGGCAGCTCCTGGTTGTAGAGCAGCACGATCTTCGGGGCGTTGCGCGGCAATCCCATCGCTGCGAGCTGTTGCGCCACATTCACATCGCCGTCGCGGTTGTCGGTTTTTAGCACCAGCACCACGTCGTCCTGAGCGGTGAAGGCGGCGCAGAAGGCGCGGATCAGCAGCTCGGGCGCCTTGCGCTCGCCCCACTCGAAGACCGAGAGAAACGTAAACTTCTCGCTGAAGCGCTTCGCCTTGATCTGCGGGTGGAAGTAGTCGGGGTCCACGCCGAGCGGGATCACATGGATGGGGCGGGTGACGCCGCTGTTGCGGAATGTCTCCAGGTTGAAGTGGCTGGGCACCCAGACCTCGTCCATCAGGTTGCACTGGGCGGCCCAGTCTGCGGGGATGCCGGTAACCTCCAGCATGGAGAAGCCGATGCGGTAGCTGCCACTATTTTTGTGGAAGGCGTCGCACTGGTTGTAGACCACCTGGACCAGCGAGGTGTCTTTGGGGCGATGGCGCAGCTGCTCGATGCGCGGGTCGCCGCTGGACTTCTCAGAGAAATCTGTGCCGTAGAGATAGGCCAGGCGCACATCGACGTTCTGGCGGTCGAGGCTGATCAGCAGCTGCTTCGACGAGGTGGCGTAGCCGGTGGGGGCGCTCACCAGCGAGTGCCAGAAGACGCGGTGGCTGTAGCGATTGCGGTAGTAGGCCTCCCACTTTTCCAGGAAGATCGCCTGGGAGGTGCCGTACATGCCCCAGAAATCCACCTTGTTCAGCTTCGTGCTCACGTTCTCGTGGTGGATCAAGGTCACGTCGCCCGCCACGACAACCTGGTAGCCCGACTGGCGGACGCGCAGGCAGTAGTCGGTGTCCTCGTAGTAGGAGAAGAAGCGCTCATCGAGCACGCCCACCGTGTCGATCACATCGTGGCGCAGGTACATACAGGCGCCGACGATGCCTTCCACGGGGCGGACGCGATGATACTGGCTGATCTCCTCCTCGCCGCCGCCGATCTGCCAGCCCCAGAAGCTATCGCTGGGCATATACGTACCGGCGTGCAGCAGCTTGCCGTCGGTCATCAGCAGGCGAGCGCCGACCACGCCGTAGCTCGGATCGCTGTGGGCGACCTCGCGCAGGCGCTGGAGCCAGTTGGCCTGGAGCACGCGCATATCGTTGTTGAGCAGCAGAATGTCGGAGCCGGTGGGGGCGGCAGCGATGCCCTGGTTGTTGCCGCGCACATAGCCGACGTTGGTCTCGTTCTCGATCAGCGTGACCCAGCCGAGGGCGCGCAGATACTCGCGGGTGCCGTCGGTGGAGCCGTTGTCGACCACGATCAGCTGATACTCGACGCCAGCGGTGAGCTCGCGCAGGCTCTCGACGCACTCCCTGGTGTAGTGCAGGCCGTTCCAGGTGAGCATGATGATGGCTACCTTTGGTAGCTCGTCTGGAGCAGGAACAGCGTTTGGACCGCGAACGGCGTTTGGACCACGAACGGCGCGAAGGGGGAGCGAAGGACGCGAATCCGGCTTCGTGCCGTTCGCATCATTCGCGTCCTTCGCGGTCCAAACCGACCGCCTAAGCTCCCCCAGCGCCCTGCGGATCGCTGCTGACTCGTCGTGCGGGCGCCCGAGCGCGGGGAGCATCAGCATAGCTTCGAGGTAGGCGCGGCGCAGGCTCTGGGCGGTGCCGGTGCGGGCGCGCTCGCGCAGCTGGGCGGCCTCGGCGGGGAAGAGCTCGCCAACAAGGCGCTCGATTGGCGCGTGCTTCAGCTGGAGGCGCAGGCGGTTGCGCTCGATCAGCGCGGCGTGCCTGTGGTCGGCGCCTGCATTTGCGGCGCCCTCACGGTGGGTGAGGCTGGCCTCGGGCACATAGCGCAGCTCCCAGCCGGCGGCCACAGCGCGCAGGCAGAGGTCCACATCCTCGAAGTAGGCCGGGTTGAAGCCCTCATCAAAGAGCCCGATCTGCTCTAGGGTGCTGCGGCGCATGGCCAGGGCCACGCCGGAGAGGAAGTCGAGCGGCGTGGCGGGCAGGGGCGCGTCGGCGGGCTGGTTGTAGCCGATGTTGCGCCCGTAGCCAAGCGGCGGCAGCAGCTCGCCGCCCGCGTGCTGGATGCGCCCATTTGGGAAGAGCGCCTTGCAGCCGGCGATACCGACGCGGGGCTCAGCCTCTAGCACGGCCAGCAGGGCGGCCAGCCAGCCAGGGTGAACCTCGGTGTCCTGGTTGAGGATCAGCAGGGCCTCGGCATCGCC
>JAYUYB010000898.1:0-13905 GCA_043752655.1 Chloroflexota bacterium | reverse complement strand
AGATCGGTAGCGGCAGATCGTCGATGGCGTTAGTGGTAAAGAGCGGCACAGCCTTCTCGGGATAGTGGAAGGGGCCGATGTTATTCGAGCCTCGGGTGGTCGTCACTGGCAGGCCGTAGGTAACGAAGTAGGCGTAGACAAGATGCTCGGCGCCAGCCTTGCTGGCCGAGTAGGGGCTGCGTGGCTCCAGCGGATCGCCCTCCTTCGAGCGCTGCGGGGCGGGGACGGCGCCATACACCTCATCGCTGCTAACCTGGTGGAAACGGGCGAGGCCACGCTCGCGGGCCACCTCCAGCAAAGCCCAGGTCCCGTTCACGTTGGTCTGCACGACGGCGTCGGGCGCCAGGATCGAGCGATCGACGTGGGTCTCGGCGGCGAAGTTGACGATTGTGTCGATGGTGTGGGCGTCCACGGCGGCACGCACAGTGGCCAGATCGCAGATATCGCCCTGGACGAAGGCGAAGCGCGGGTTGGACTGGGCGCGCTCAAGATTCTCCAGGCGACCGGCGTAGGTGAGCTTATCGTAGACGACCATGCGATAGTCGCTGTACTTCTCTAGCATATAGTGGACAAAGTTGGAGCCGATGAAGCCAGCCCCTCCGGTGATGAGCATGTTGCGCATGATGATCCTTTCAGTAGTGGCGCCCGTTCCGCGAGCGCGCCGTAGGCTGTAGCTTGCGGGCAGCGAGGCCGTTGGTCAATGGGCGTCGGGCTCAGCGGGGGCTGAGAGCGAGCTGACGGCGGCATTCTTCTGGCGCGACTGGGCCGCGAGCCGCGCTTTGTACGCGATGATCCGCTCAAGCAGGGCGGGGTCGCCGACGGCGAGGATCTGCGCGGCGAGTAGCCCGGCGTTGCGCCCGCCGCCGATGGCGACAGTGGCCACTGGGACGCCAGCGGGCATCTGCACTATGGAGAGCAGCGAGTCGAGGCCGCTAAGGGCCTTACTCTGCACGGGGACGCCGATGACGGGCAGGGGCGAGCAGGCAGCAAGCATGCCTGGGAGGTGGGCGGCGCCGCCCGCGCCAGCGACAATCACGCGCAGGCCGCGCTCGTGGGCGCTACGGCCGTAGTCGATCATGTCTAGGGGCGTGCGGTGGGCGGAGAGCACGCGCACCTCGTATGGCACGCCCAGCTCGGCGCAGGCATCGATGGCGCCCTGCATGGTGGGCAGATCGCTGTCGCTGCCCATGACGATCCCGACGCGAGGGAGCATACCAATTCTCCTTGTGGGCACCCCGCAGCGGGCATGGTATCCACAGATGACACCGATTTCCGGGCTATCTCTGTTCGCAACGCAAGCGAGATTTAGATCATCACGAGGGCGGCGGCGCGGCTGGCGATGGCCTCGGCCTCGGCGACGCTGGCGCCCAGAGCGGTGACGTGGCCCATTTTGCGGCCCACGCGCGCCTCGCGCTTGCCGTAGAGGTGCAGGTGGGCGCCGGACACCGCCAGGGCTGCGCGCAGCGCGTCGGGGCGCACCGGGCCAGCGTGCCGCCCGAGCAGGTTCACCATTACGGCGGCGGGCGCACGCAGCTTGGTGGAGCCAAGGGGCCAGCCAAGCACAGCCCGCAGATGGTTCTCGAACTGCGAGGTGACGCAGCCCTCGATCGTATAGTGGCCCGAATTGTGAGGGCGCGGCGCCAGCTCGTTGTAGAGCACGCGCCCGTCGGGCAGCTCGAACAGCTCCACACCGAAGATGCCGACCCCTTCTACGGCCTGTACGGCGCGCAGCGCAATGGCAGTGGCGGCGTCCGCCTGATGAGCGGAGAGGGCCGCAGGGGCGCGCACGATGTGGCAGATATGGTTCTGCTGCACCGTCTCGACCACGGGGTAGGCCAGGGCCACGCCATCCTGAGCGCGCACCACCATCACGGCGAGCTCGCGGGCGAAGGGCACCCAGGCCTCCACGAAGAGCGGGCTACCGCCGCGCGTAAGGCGCTCCCAGGCGGGAACGATCTCGTGGGGGCCGCGCAGCGTGGCGTTGCCATAGCCGTCGTAGCCGTTGCGGCGGGCCTTGAGCACCAGAGGCCAGCCCAACTCGGCGGCAATGGCGGGCAGCTCGGCGGGCGAGGCGACGGCGCGGAAGGAGGGGACGGGAATGCCCACAGCGGCGATGCGCTCCTTCTGGATGAGCTTGTCTTGCACGAGGCCCACGGTGGCGGGCGTCGGGAAGACCGGCACGCCACGCGCCACCAGCGCCGCGAGGATAGCGGCATCGACAAACTCGCTCTCCAGAGTCGCCACATCGCAGCTGGCAGCGAAGCGGGCGAGGGCCGGCTCGCTCTCCCAGGGCGCAACAAGCTCACGCTGGGTAAGCCGGCCAGCGGGGCTATCGGGCACGCGCTCGAAGATCGCCGTCTCGAGGCCAAGCGAGACAGCGGCCTGGGTAAGCATCTGGGCGAGCTGGCCGCCCCCAAAAATACCAATGCGGGTCATGGTGTGCCATCATAGCGGCAGTTGCGGCGACGTGCAAGCAGGGGGGCTGAGCGGTTTGGACCACGAACGGCGCGAATCGATGCGAACCACCGCGAAGCCGGGCACCGCCCGAACCGATGCGAGCGGTTTGGACCACGAATGGCGCGAACGGATACGAACCACCGCGAAGCCGGGCACCGCCCGTTCACGGTTATGTTCACACCGTTGTGGACGGCGCTGTGCGAAAATAGCCAGCAGAGCAGGCGCCATGGGCGCAGAAAGAGTGAGGAGCAGAATGACTAATCAGTTTGCAATTGCAGCGGACCTAACCCTTGGCCCGGTTGAGCTTACGGTAGCAGATCTTGGGCGCTCGCTGACCTTCTATGAGGGCGTGCTGGGGCTGAAGGTGCGCGAGATTGGCGACGGGGAGCGCGCGGTGCAGCTTGCGGCGGGCGAGGCGCCGCTGCTGCGGCTGTACGAGCGGCCGGGGGCGCGCCGCAAGCCGGCCCACACCACTGGGCTCTACCATGTGGCGCTGCTCACACCCTCGCGGCGCGAGCTGGCGCGCACGCTCGCCCGGCTGGCTGCGACACGCTACGCGCTGGGCGGCGCCTCGGACCATCTGGTGAGCGAGGCGCTCTACCTGGACGACCCCGACGGCAACGGCCTGGAGATCTACGCCGACCGCCCGCGCTCGGCCTGGACGCGCGCCGGGAACGAGGTGCGTATGGCCGTAGACCCGCTGGATATGGAGAGCCTGCTGCGGGAGCTGGACGACGCGCCGTGGGCGGGGATGGCGGACGGGACTGTGATCGGGCATGTGCATCTCCACGTGGCCGACCTGCGGGCGACCGAGGCGTTCTACGGCGGCGTGCTGGGCTTCGATCTGATGCAGCGCTTCCCCGGCGCGCTATTTATGGCGGCGGGCGGCTACCACCATCACCTTGGCCTGAACACCTGGGCCGGCGTGGGCGTGCCCCCGGCGCCACCTGAGGCGGCAGGCCTGCGCCGCTTCACGATCTTGCTGCCCGACAGCGATGCCCGCGAGGCGGTTGCGGAGCGGGTGCGGGCGGCTGGCCTGGCGCTGGAGGAGCGCGAGGAGGGGCTGCTGCTGCGCGACCCTGCACAGCACGCGATCCTGCTCGGGGTGCGCTAGAAGGATGGTATAATCAGGGGGATTTAGTTGCTAGCCGGCCGCCTAGCGCGGCCCGACCGATAGAGGAATCCGATGGCCACCTCCCGCAGCCCGCGCCGCCGCCAGCCCACCCGCACACCGCAGCCACGCCGCCCTGGCGCGGGCACCGCACGCACGTTTGAGGCGCCGGACTACACGCGTGATTACGCCTATGTTCGCCAGGATCTGCTGCTGATCTTGCTCATCGGCGGGCTGCTGTTCGTCGGCATGGTCGCTGCATCCTTCTTCCTCTAGCCCACAGGTGCGGCCGTGTCCGAAGACGACCGCATCAAGAGCAAGGCGGCCCGCCTGCGTCGGATCGAGCATCGGCTCTACAACGCAACGAGCGGCCTGCGCGTGATCGACCTCGCCCGCGACTGTGGGGTGGCGCGCCGCACGATCTACCGCGACCTGGAGTCGCTCCAAGAGATGGGTGTGCCGATCTGGGAGGGCGAGGGCCGCTTCGGGATCAACCGCGCCACCTACCTCTCCACGGTGCGCCTGAACCTCAACGAGGCCGTCTCGATCTTCTTCGCGGCGCGCCTGCTTTCCCACCACAGCGACGAGCACAACCCGCATATTGTCTCCGCCCTGGATAAGCTGGCCGCCGGTCTGCCTGCGGGTACTGTGGCGGGCCACATCGCCCGCGTGGCCGACCTGGTGCGCGAGCGCCCCGTGCGCTCCGCGTACATCCAGACGCTAGAGGTGCTGACGCAGGCGTGGGCCGAGCGGCGGCTGGTGCGGCTGCGCTACAGGCCACCGGGCCGCGAGGCTGCGGAGCGTGATGTGGCGCCGTACTTCATCGAGGTATCGCGCAGCGCCCCGGCCGCCTACGTGATCGGCTTCGACAAGCTGCGGGGCGCCATCCGCACCTTCAAGCTGGAGCGGGTGGAGCACGCGGAGCTGCTGGTGGAGAGCTACGAGATCCCTGCCGACTTCGACCCATACGACTTTCTGGCGCGGGCCTGGGGCGTAATGGACGAGGGCGAGGTGGCGGTGCGGCTGCGCTTCAACCCCGTGGCGGCAGCGCGCGTGCGCGAGAGCATGTGGCACCGCAGCCAGCGCCTTACGGAGGCGAGCGACGGCGGCTGCGAGCTGGAGCTTACCCTGGGCAGCGTGCGAGAGATCACGCCGTGGGTATTGGGCTGGGGCGCCGACGTGGAGGTGCTGGCGCCGGAGGAGCTGCGGGCCGAGGTGGCTAGCCACGGCGAGCGAATGGCAAGCCTGTACGCCGCACAGCCGGCTGGGCCGCAGGAAGCTACCTGATCAGCACGAGAGTGCCGGTAGCGATCAGGGCGATGCCAAAGGCGCCGCGCGCGTCGACGGGCTCGCCCAGGATCAGCCAGGCCAGCAGCGCCACGAGCACCACGCTGAGCTTGTCGATGGCGGCCGCGTAGGCGGTGGGGCCAAGCTCCAGCGCGCGGAAGTAGGCGAGCCACGAGAGCCCGGTGGCCACACCAGAGAGGCCGAGCAGCAGCCAGGTGCGCGAGCTGATCGTACTGAGCTGGGCGAGCTCGCCGCGGCCCGCTGTGATCGCCCAGGCCATCACCAGCACAACCACCGTGCGGATGGCGGTGGCGAGGGTGGAGCTTACCTGCTGCACGCCGAGCTTCACGAGGATGGTGGTGAGGGCAGCGAACAGGGCCGAGAGCAGCGCGAAGGCCCACCAGGGCAGCATGGGAAGCGTCATTGCCGCTCCTTAGCGCACTATTCATCCGCAGATGGCGCAGATGGCGCAGATTGTAGGGCGCGGCCAGCCTCGATCGTAAACGAAAAGGGGAGCCCTTGATAGTGGGCTCCCCTTTGTGTTGGTTGCAGCTGGCGCGTTTATGCTACGCGTCGTCGCCGTAGAGCTCCTTGAGCAGGCTCTGCTTCTGGGGGGGCTGCACCTTCGTCTCACGGCGCTGCTCGACCTGGGCCTGGCGGGCCTGGGCGACGCCGAGGCGCTTCATGAAGCGGTCGACCTGGCCGGCGGTATCAACGATGCGCTGCTCGCCGGTGTAGAAGGGGTGGCAGTTGGCGCAGATCTCAACGCGGAGGTTCGAGCGCGTCGAGCCGATCATCCAGCGGGTGCCGCAAGTAGTGCAGACGATCCCGTCGCTGGTATATTTGGGGTGAATACCCTGCTTCATCTGAATACTCCATGGTTACGGGTGGCCAGGGACAAGCGCCCCCTGCGGGCCACCCGGTACTTTGTTAGCTGGGGACTTAATCGGCGGCGAGGGCCGGGGCGACCTCGGCGGGCTGCGCCAATGGGATCACGCTGACCATCTTCTGATCGCGGGAGTAGGGCTGGAACTTCACGTGGCCCTCGACCATGGCGAAGATGGTGTAGTCGCGACCGAGGCCGACGTTCTTGCCGGGCTTGATCTTGGTGCCGCACTGGCGCACGATGATGTTGCCAGGGATGACGTGCTCGCCGCCGAAGGCCTTCACGCCGCGCATCTTGGGCTTGCTGTCGCGACCGTTGCGCGAGCTGCCCATGCCTTTTTTATGAGCCATTGGTGTTCTCCTCTTGGGGGTGCCGCGCACTGGGGGCGGACACTAGGCGACAATCTCGCTGATTTTGATCTTGGTGTAGTGCTGGCGGTGGCCGGTGCGGCGGCGGTAGCGCTTCTTGTTGCGGTAGCGGAAGACGACGATCTTGTCGCCCTTGGCCTCGCCAAGCACCTCGGCGCGCACCAGAGCGCCACTTACAGTCGGCGCGCCAACCTTCACCGTCTCGCCGTCGCCGATCAGCAGCACCTCGCCGAGCTCGATCTGGCTGCCGGGCTCGGCCTCCTCGATCAGATCGATGGTGAGCACCTGGCCCTGCTCCACGCGGTACTGCATCCCGCGGTCACGGATAATCGCGTACACGTCTCTTCTCCTTAAAGGGGCAACGGACTTCTGGCGGCAGGCCAGCGCACACGGGCACCGTGATGCGGGTCGCTTTGTTGACAACATGAAAAGAGAGCGGCATTACCGCCCTGAACCTGTGTGATTATACCAGAGCTGCGAGGGTGTGTCAAACCACTCCGAGGCAGCAGCGCGGCATGCCCGCGCTGCGGCGCCCCTATCTGATGGTACAATTAAGGGGTCGCTGTCAGAGGCTAAGGAGCGTCTATGGTGCAGGAGCTAGGACGCCTAGTGATCGCAGTGCTCGCGACGCTGCTGCTAGCGCGCCAGGCCACACAGGCCGCGCAGCGCTCGTGGCGACGCCGAGCATTTAGCTTTGGGGCCGTGGGCTTCGGCCTGCTGGCCTTTGGAAACCTCCTGGCGCTGCTGGGGTTTGTCGCGCCGCTTATGCTGCTTGTAAGCCTTGGGGTCGCGCTGCTACTGGCAAGCCTGGCAAGCCTGTTCCTGGCATATCGCGCGGGCGAGCTGCGTGATCAGCTGCGCAGGGCTGGAGATATGGTCGCCCAAGAGCGCGAGGCGCGCGAAGAGCGCGAACGCGAACGTCTGGGGCGCGAAGGTCTGGAGCGGGAACGTCTGGAGCGGGAACGTCTGGAGCGCGAAGGGCGCGAACGCGAGCGTCTGGAGCGCGAAGGGCGCGAACGCGAACGTCTGGAGCGCGAAGGACGCGAACGCGAACGTCTGGAGCGCGAAGGACGCGAAGGGTAGCGAAGGACGCGAACGCGAAGGCGCGAAAGGGGGCGGGGGATGAGCGATGAGATGGAGCAGGTTGGGCGGCGCGCCAAGGCGGCCGCGCGCAAGCTGGCCGCGTTGAGCGGCGAGGCGAAAAACGTCGCCCTGCACACGCTCGCCGAAGTGCTGCTGGAGCACCAGGATCTGATTCTTGCCGCGAATGCCGAGGATCTGGCCGCCGCTCGCGCTGCCGCTACTGCGCCATCCCTGCTCGACCGCATGCTGCTTTCCCCGGAGCGCCTCGCCGCGATCGCAGCAGATGTGCGCAGTGTTGCCGCGCTGCCAGACCCTGTGGGCGAGCTGTTCGACGCCGTGGAGCTGCCAAATGGGCTCAGGCTCCATAAGCGCCGCACCCCGCTCGGCGTGGTGGGCGTGATCTACGAGGCACGGCCTAATGTCATGATCGATATTGCCGCCATCTGCCTAAAGACGGGCAACGCCGCCATTATGCGCGGCGGCAGTGAGATCGCGCGCAGTGTCGCCGCCATTAGCGCGGCGATCAAGGTCGCCCTGGAGCGCGTGGGGCTGCCCGCCGAATCTGTCCAGGGCCTCATCGACCCCGACCGAGAGTTGGTGCGTGCCCTGCTGCGCCTAGATCGTTATGTCGATATAATCGTCCCAAGGGGAGGCTCAGGCCTGCACCGCTTCTGCCGCGAAAACGCAACCGTCCCCGTGATCACTGGGGGCATTGGCGTGGTTCATATGTTTGTTGAGGCCACCGCTGATCTCACACGGGCCGTGCCGCTGATCTTGAATGCCAAGGTGCAGCGCCCTAGCGTCTGCAACGCCCTCGATACGCTGCTCGTGCAGCGCGAGGTCGCCCCCGCACTGCTGCCGCAGGTTGCCATAAGCCTCTGCGCTGCTGGCGTGGAGCTGCGCTGCGACGAGGAGAGCCTGGCGATACTGTCCGACGCCCCTGGCGCCGCAGGCTGGCGAGTGGTCGCCGCCGGCCCCCACGACTTTGGCAGCGAGTTTCTCGGGCTTATCCTGTCGGTGAAGCTGGTTGACGGGCTCGACGAGGCGATTGAGTTCATCGCCGAACACGGCTCCGGCCACACCGAGGCCATTCTCACAGCTAACCCTACTAGCGTTGATCGCTTCACACGCGAGGTTGACGCGAGCGCGCTGTTTGTGAACGCCTCGACGCGCTTCAACGACGGGGGGCAGTTTGGCCTGGGGGCCGAGGTGGCTGTGAGCACACAGAAACTCCATTGGCGCGGCCCGATGGGCCTGGAAGCGATGACGACCTTCAGCTGGGTCGGCACGGGGGATTACACAACACGCCCATGAGCTACTCGCTACGCCTTGCTCACCTCTACCCCTCGAATATGTCAATCTACGGTGATCGCGGCAACGTGATCGCGCTCACGCAGCGCAGCGCCTGGCGCGGCATCGAGCTAACGGTGACGGCAGTTGAGCCCGGCGACGACGTTGACTGGGCGAGTATTGACCTTACCTTCTTCGGGGGCGGGCAGGATAGCGGCCAGACGCTGATCGCAGCGGATCTGCTGGAGCGCCAGGGCCCTGGGCTGCGCGCCGCGATCGAGGACGGCCTAGTGCTGCTGGCGATCTGCGGCGGCTACCAGCTGCTCGGCCACTACTTCCTCACCCACAGCGGCGAGCGCCTGCCCGGCCTTGGGGTGATGGATGTTCACACGGTGGGCGGCAAGCAGCGCCTGATCGGCAACAGCGTGGTGGAGGCAAGCCTCGACGGTGGACGGTGGACGGTGGACGGTGAGCGGCCGGTCGTCGGCCGTCGGTCGTCGGTCGTCAGGCTTGTGGGCTTCGAAAACCATAGCGGGCGCACCTACCACGGGCCGGGGGTGCGATCGCTGGGGCGGGTGCTGGCTGGCCATGGCGACAACGGCGAGGACGGCGTTGGTGGCGCGGTGTATCGCAATATCTACGGCTGCTACCTGCACGGCTCGCTGCTGCCGAAGAACCCGCAGCTCACCGACCATCTGCTGGGCCTCGCGCTGCGCCGCCGCTATGGCCCGGACGCCGAACTCGCCCCGCTCGATGCCAGCCTCGAGCTGCGCGCCCAGCAGCACATGGTCGAGCGCTTGGCGCGCTAGTGCAGCTTCCCGGAAGCTGGTTTGGAGCGAAAGATGGCATCACAGTTCATGTTAAGTGGCGGTGCAAGCGCCGATGAGGAGGCCGCCGCTCTGGCTGCGGTGCTTATGCTGCTCTCCGCCGCCCCCGCCCAGGCGGATCACACCCAACCCGCCGCGATGACACGCTGGCACGCCAGCGCACGAGTGCTGGCCCAAGGCCTTCCCCCAACCCGTCTGCCCGCCCCCCCCAGCTGGGGCCGCATCGAGCGCCTGCGTCGCGCGGGCCGTGGCGGCACAGGAGTCGTCGGACAGTAGCAGTGCCATAGCGAGACATCCCCACGAATGAAGATTAGTTACAACGATTACCTTGAGCTGCCCGCATCGCTGCCCACCGCCGCCGCCGCGCTGCATAACCCGGAGCTTTGGGCCGGGGCCATTGGCGGCGAGCTGCTCGGCACGCTTTGGCGCCATGGCGGCGAGCTCTACACGCTGCACACGCCCACTTCGGTCGACGACGAGCAGCGCTTGCGCTGGCGCGCCGAGCCTGCCACCGGGATCGGGCCGCGCATGGAGCTTAGCTTGAGCCTGCACGACGCTGTGATCTCAACCCATGTTGAGCTACGCGTGACTGTGGAGCTGAGTGGCCTGCCCTGGCCCGGCCGGGGCGCCACCACGCGCCGTGCGCTGCGCCGCGCCACACGGGCAGCCGCTACACGCCTGACAGCGCTGCTGCGCGATAAGGCCGTGGCCTCGCCCGCTGCCAAGGCTGCTGTGGGCGCCGCCGCCGAAGGCGGGGCAGCGCTAGACGATGACACCTCCGACGATGCCGCCTTCACGCTGCGCGACGCCACGCCGGCGCAGGCCAGGCTCGTAGAGCAGTTCCAGCGGCGCTATCCACGCACCATCGAGCAGTTTACAGCCATGGGCGCCCTGGATCATCTGGAGCGCGTGGCCCGCCTGGAGGATGGGTGGGAGCAGATCCTGCACGGCGCGTTTGATCATAGCGTGCATCAGGTGGTGGACACGCGGCCAACAGCGCTCGACTTTGATCTGATCTACGCAGGTGGCGGGCTCGGCCTGCTCCACGCTGCTGTGATGGCCGCACGCCACGGCCGCCGGGTGATGGTCTTCGACCGCAGCGAGGTTGGCTGCGCACACCGCGAGTGGAACATCAGCCGCGAGGAGCTGCACGCCCTGGTAGGCACCGGCGTGGTGAGCTGGGACGAGCTGGACGAAGTGGTGATGCGCGAGTATCGCGACGGCCTCGTGCGCTTCTTCAACCGCCCTGACAGCGACGTGGCCGCCATGGATCTCTGGATGCCCGAGGTGCTAAATGTGGCCCTGGATGCGGGCGCTCTGCTGCGCCTGATGCGCCGCAAGCTGGAGGACGCCGGTGGCACGGTGCTTAGTGGGCGTGCCTTTCGCACGGCCCGCGTAACATCACACGGACCCATGGCTGTGGAGGTAGAGCTGGAGCAGCTGTTGGGCGGCGCCACCGAGCACTACAGCGCCAGGCTGCTGCTAGATGGCATGGGCAGCACCTCGCCCCTGGCCCTGCTGCGCCACGCCGGAAACCCGTTCGCCGGCGTCTGCCCTACCGTGGGCACCGTGGCCGATGGTATCGCCCAGGGCGATGCGCCGGATGAGTACGACCCGAGCCTGGGCGATATTTTAGTGAGCGTGGCCGACGCCCAGCACGGCGAGCAGCTGATGTGGGAGGGGTTCCCAGGGCGCGACAACGAGCTGACAATCTATCTCTTCTACTACGCGACCATTGAGACAGCGGGCAACGGCTCGCCCGCCGGGGGGCTGCGGCCAGAGGGGCCGCGCTACTCGCTGTTCGAGCTCTTCGAGCAGTACTTCCAGCTGCTGCCGAGCTACAAGCGGCCCGGCCCGGCTTTCCAGCATGTGAAGCCAGTGTACGGTTACATTCCTGCACGCCACAGCCTGCGCCGGGAGGAGGCGCCGCTGCTGCGCGGCGTGCTGGCCGTGGGCGACTCGGCGGCCCAGCAGAGCCCGCTCACCTTCTGCGGCTTCGGCTCGCATGTGCGCAACTTAGGCCGCGCCACCACGCTGCTAGACTACGCGCTGCGCAACGAGCTGCTGGAGCCTGCGCAGCTGGCCCGGATCAACCCCTTCCAGACCAACGTCTCGCTGAACTGGGTCTTTAGCCGCTTTATGCACCCTTGGGACAAAGCCAACGACGTGAACCGGCTTCAGAACCTGTTTTTGGAGTCGCTCAACGACATGGGGCCGGAGCGTGCGACGCGCCTTTTCCGCGACAGGATGCGCTGGAGCGATTACCACCCGATGCTGCTTGGCGTGCTCCGGCGCTGGCCGCAGATCCTGCCGGCCTCGCTGCAGGTGCTTGGCGTGCGTGGGGTGATGCAGTGGGCGAGCGACTACGTGCGCTTCAGCGCCACAGCGGCGGCGGCAGCAGCGGCCCGCCTTGGCGGTGCCAGTGGCGAGGCGTGGCTCACAGCATTCAGTGCGGCCCGCTCACCCATATTGGGGCTGCGGGTGCGCGCCCACTACGCGGAGTGGCGGGCAATGGGGTGGCTGTGACATAAGGGAACAGGGGACACGGAATGCGCGCTGCGCACCCTGTACCCTGTTCTCTGTACCTTGTCCCCTCACTGTAGCACCCACGCCTTCCACTCGGCCTCAAGCATGTCGAAGCGCTGCTGGTAGATGCCGATGTAGTCGGCGGAGGCGGGGTAATTCTGGCCGGTGACGTAGAGCGCATCGAACTTGTCGCGGCCATATGTCTCGATCAGATACTCGACAAAGCTGGCCCACTGGTAGTAGAGCTTATTCATGTCGGCGATGGGGCGGCCCACGTAGCTCTCGCTGAGCGGGAGCTCCTCGCCAGCCATGAGCCAGGGCCGCACGAACTCGCGGAAGCTGCTCGCATCGCCGAGCCAGTACTTGCCGGCGCCCCAGGTTGCCGTGCCCTCAGAGAGAATCAGATCAGCGCTGAGATGCCGGTCGCCGTAGCGATCATGGCAGAGCTGGTGGACGAACTCGTGGGCCATAATGTTGACGGCGCGACTGGTGGGTAGGTCGCGGCAGGTGAAGACCTGCACGGTACGCACGTCGGTGTAGGCGATGCCATGGATGCCACAGCCCGGCTCCAGCCCGATGTAGGTGCTGATGCGGTCTTTGGGCGAGGTGCCAAAGCGCACCACGACGTAGCTGAGCGCCCGATCCAACTCGCCCACCAGGCGCGCCTGCTCCTGGGCGTCGAAGAGGCCCTCCGCGCTCGCGATCTTTAGGCCACCCGTCTGTGCAAAGCTACCGGTAAGCGGGGCGGCCGTGGGCGTAGGCTGGCCAGGGAGAGCGGGGCGCTCAGGGCCTGGCGCTACCTGCACGGCAGAGACGGGCGCCAGGATGATCTGGGGCGGCGGGGCATGCCAAAAAGCCAGCAGCACGATCACCGAGGCCAACAGGATTGGCCCCAGGGCGGCGGGTGAGATCTTTGGCAGTCGCAGCATAGAAATTGACGGTGGACGGTGGCTACGTGACGGTGGACGGTAGGGATATGACGGTAGACGATGGACGGTGGACGGTAGCCCAGAGGCATTGACGGTAGACGGAGGACGGAGGACGGTAGACGGTAGCCCAGAGGCATTGACGGTAGACGATGCACGGTAGACGGTAGCCCGAACGAGCCGAGCAGCGACGGTGATACCGTCCACCGTCCTCCGTCCACCGTCCTCCGTCCACCGTCCTCCGTCCACCGTCCTCGTCTACTCGATGGTTAGCTCGTAGCTTGCGCGCTCGGTGGTGTGGGGCGTCGCGGCCACCACCACGAGCACACCGGTCTCGCCGTCGGCGAGGCTTGCCGTGGCTATGCCGGATGCATCCACTGCGATGGGCTCCACGCTGACGCCGCCGAAGCGACCCTCACGCACGAGGCGCAGATCCCAACGCTGGGGCAGGTCGCCGTCCACACGCACAAAGCCCTCGGCCTGCCAGCCGCCGTCGCCAGCTTCCACATCGTCGCTGTAGCCAAGCTCGGGGATGCTGATAGCGTCGAGCATGATTCCGGGCGCATTGAAGCCCTGGTCGTTGATCTGCCAGAAGCGTAGCAGGATCTCCTTGCCAGCGTAGGGCGAAAGATCCATGCGCTCCTCGGCCCAGGCGCCGCGCTCGCCATCCTCCAGCTTTGCGCCGGGGTTGCCGCTGACGCCGGTGATACCGTAGCCGTAGTTTACGCCCTGGGGGTCGTCGGTGGTGGTGAAGGTGCCTTCCAGCGTCTCCCAGGTGGCGCCGCCGTCGGTGGAGACAGTGACGAACGCATAGTCGTAGTCGTTCTCGATCTCGTACCAGGCGTTAAACTGGAGCGTGGCGGCGCTCAGCTCGCGTAGATCGAAGGCGCGGGTGAGGGTGGCGTAAGTATCGTCGCTGCGCCCGCTCCACCAGCTGAAGCGGCCCTGAGGCATTTCGCCGGTGAGCATCACGCCAGGGGCGCCGCGAAAGCTGAGGCTGGCGCCGCGCTGGAGACGATAGTAGTCGACTCCGAATTGGGCGACCTCGCCACTCTGAGTACCGGAGCGTAGCTCTACCGGCTCGACGCGGGCGGGCAGCAGGTCGGGCAGGTCGTGGCCGGTAGCGTAGGAGTAGCGCCCATCG
>JAYUYB010000897.1:0-6215 GCA_043752655.1 Chloroflexota bacterium | reverse complement strand
CGGCGGGCAGGCGGCGCACCTGGCAGCGGCCCGCAGCAAACTCAAGCTCGTAGACGCCCTGGTTCTCCGCGATCCAGGCGTCGCGCACGGCGATGGTGAGGCTGCCCGCCAGATCAGGTGGGAACGTGTGGCCCTCCAGAGCGGCGGGCACATCGAGCAGGCGCAGCATAAAATGGGGCTCCACAGCGCACTCCAGCGGGTCGGGCAGCAGCAGGTTCACGGGGGCGTCGGCGGGGGCGGGGAAGCGCACGCTCTCCACATGATCCTGATGGCCAGCGAGAAAGGCGAACAGCTGGGCGCGGGCCTCGGGGTCGAGCGCGGCGATCTCGCGGCACTGGAGGCGGCGCTGCTCGCCCTCACCCTTGATCTGGTAGATCAGGTAAGCACGGCCCTGGCCCTGGGCATCGCGCCAGATGAAGGCGTGGCAGGGGCGATGCTGCCAGTCCTGGAGCACCTGCTCGCGCCACCACGGCGCGTCGCGGATCAGCGGCCCAAAGCGGCCGCGCAGGGCGCCGCTGTAGATCTGGTCGAGCTCAGGGATGTCGGTGGGGCCGGCGGCGACAAAGCCGCCCTGGCCAGGCCTAAACGGCGCGAAGCGGGCGGGGGCGCCGTGGTAGACGCGCCGCTCAAAGAACGTGGCCCAGCCGTAGCGGGCGTAGAACGAGCGCTTGAAAGGGTACAGGATCGCGAGGGGCACGCTGTCGGCCCGCAGCTCGTCCGCCAGCTGGCGCATCAGCGTGTCGACATGGCCGCGCCGACGTGTCTCCGGGGCGCTTGCCACAGAGCCGATGCCTGCGGCCGCGATCTCACCGCCCCCCGTCCGAACCCGCAGGGGCAGGCGCTCCAGCTGGGCCAGCAGCGTGTCCCCGTCAAAGAGCCCACGAAACTGCGCCAGCTTGCCCTGGGCCAGATTCGAGCGATCCGGGTTCACCTGGAAGGCGTACGCCTCCAGTGCGATACAGCGTTCAATATCCTGCTCGGTGAGGCGACGATAAAGCATAGTGCTGAGTGCTGAGTGCTGAGTGCTGTCACCTATCAAGGGACACTGGTTTCTCAACAAGAATAAAATAGCTGCCGCAGCGCATCCAGCCAAACAGCCAGAGGTCGAGCTCCATCAGCAGGGTCACGGCCATAAGTGCCAGGTAGACAGGGCTGCCGGGGCGCAGCTGGCCGCGAATGCGGCGGCGGGCGCGGATCTCGCGGGCGATGCCGTCGGTAGACGGTGGACGGTGGACGGTGGACGATGCCTCCGCTTGCCTCCGTCCCAGAATCGCCTCGCCCAGCTTCATGAGCACATGCTCCACAAAGGTGGTGAAGAGGCTGTTCCAGAACACCACCTTGACGGGGCGCAGGCCGGCGCGCTCGAAGGCGGCCAGCACGTCCTCCCAGGTCTCCAGCGCCTTGAGGTGGTCGGACTTACGGCGGGCCTCACGTGAGAAATCGTAGAGGCCGGCGCGCACAAAGCGCCGCCCGAGCCGTCGGCTCAGGTTGATCAGCGGCTGGATCGGCGACATCTCGCGGGTGTTGGAGAAGGCGAGCATGCGGCCACCGGGGCGCAGCACGCGGGCCGTCTCGGCGAGGTAGTCGTCGATCACGTCGAGGGGGAAGTGCTCGAGGATGTCGATCGCGAAGGCCTTGTCGAAGCCGCCGTCGGCGAAGGGCAGGCTGCGCGAATCAGCCTTGGCGAGCGCCACCTGCGCCACGGCGGCGTCGGCGAAGAGCGTTGCGGGGTCGCTGCCCACCATCAGGCGCACCCGGTCGGCGTTCCAGACAGCGTGCTTGGCCGTGCCGCAGCCATTGTCGAGCACCACGTCGGAGCGGCGGAAGCGCAGCATACGGCGCAGCGCGCGGTCGCGCACACCGGCGGCGAGCAGGGCCGGGGCCAGCTCGCGGTAGTCGAGCTCCTCGGCGAGCTCAGCCTCGTCGGTGACATACTTGGAGACATAGTCGTACGCGGCGGCGCGGGGCATCAGGTCGATGTAGCCCGCGTGGAAGCCGTAGCAGCTGGCGCAGCTGGCGCAGTGGACGCCGTCGTCGGCCACGTAGAGCTGGCGCGAGCGGCAGGTGGGGCACTGAAGCAGCGGGAAGAGCTCGCGTGTGATCATGAGGGTACAGGCTACAGGGTACAGGGGGCGGAGGACTACCGCAGCGAATCATCGTTCGCGACGAAGCGCCGCCCCACGTCCCAGGCGAAGAGCACATCGTAGATTAGCAGGAAGAGGCCCTGGACGGCGATGCCGATCCCGAGGCCGCGCCGGTCGGGGCGCTGCGCGAAGCGACGGGCCACAAACAGGCCGCTGGCGATATAGAGCACGTCGAGGCCGGCGTTGACGCGCAGGACGGTGCGCAGCTGCTCGGCCTCGCGGACGGCCACGGGCTCGTCGATGGCGTGGGACGCCAGCGCCTCGGCCTGGAGCAGTGCGCGGCGGCGCCCGACAATAGCGAGCAGCACGTCGATAACGCCCCAGGCAATGGCCTGGAGGCCGAAGTGGCGCCAGAAGCCCGCAAATGGCGCCAGCAGTGCGCCGATCACGCTGCTGCCAATGCCCCAGACGAGCAGCGGGCGCAGCGCCCGGCGCTGGTAGACAAAGAAGTTCTCTTCCATAGGGGCGTATCTTACCCGATCTGGGCGCGCCGTCAATTGGCGGCACCTGCGCGGTGGGTCTACTTCATAGTCGGCCGGCGGGCGCGTGAACGCGCGCCGTGGGGGCGCGGTGCGCCGGGCGCCCGCCTGCGCGGGCGGGTCCAGATGCGTCGGCGCAGGCCGACGCGTGGCCGCAGGCCCGGCCGCCGCGGTTTCAACCGCCGGGTTCTGGCAACCGCGCCGACTATGACGTAGCCCAAAGCAGCGCCCCGCCCGCGAGCCTTGCGCAAAGAAAGTGCTACACTACAGGCGCACACGCCGCGCCGCCGGGTTGGAAAGGAAACATATCTTATGTCTACCACCTACAGCGCCGCCGGCGTCAGTATTGCCGCCGCCACCCGCGCCAAAGAGCTGATGGGCGCCGCCGTCCGCTCCACCCACGGCCCCGCCGTGCTCGCCGGCATGGGCGCCTTCGGCGGCTGCTTCGACGCCGCCCTCGCGCTCCAAGGCCTCGCCGCGCCGGTGCTCGTGAGCAGCGCCGACGGGGTGGGCACCAAGACGCTCGTCGCCGCTGCCCTCGGTCGCTACGACACAGTTGGACAGGATCTTGTCAACCATTGTGTCAACGATATTCTTGTGCAGGGCGCTCGCCCGCTCTTTTTCCTCGACTATGTGGCCGCAGCCACGCTCGACCCCGAGCAGGTGGCGGCGATCGTCGGCGGCGTGGCGGTCGCCTGCCGCGCCGTGGGCTGCGCCCTGCTTGGCGGCGAGACCGCCGAGATGCCCGATGTCTACCTCGCCGGCACATTCGACCTCGCCGGCACCATCGTGGGTGTGGTGGAGCGGGCCGCCATGCTCCCCCGCCCCGAGCTCGCCCCCGGCGACGCGCTGCTCGCCCTGCCTTCCAGCGGCCTCCACACCAACGGCTACTCGCTGGCCCGCCGCGTCGCCGCCCGCGAGGGCTACGACGCTCGCCCTGCCCTGCTCGGTGGCCAGACGCTCGGCGAAGCCCTGCTCGCCATCCACCGCTGCTACCTGCCCGAGGTCGAGGCGCTGCAGGCCGCCGTGCCGCTGCTGGCCCTCGCCCACATCACTGGGGGCGGCCTGTTCGACAACCTGCCGCGCGTGCTGCCCGAGGGCATCGGCGCCGAGATCGAGCGCGGCAGCTGGGCCATCCCGCCCATCTTTACCTATCTGGTGGAGCAGGGCCAGATCGCTGAGCACGAGGCCTTCCACGCCTTCAACATGGGCCTCGGCATGCTCGCCGTCGTACCCGCCCACGCAGTCCCCGCCGCGCTGGCCGCCGTCCCCGAGGCACGCAAAGTAGGCCAGCTCACCGCCGCGCCCGGTGTGCGGCTCATATAGTTGCCTGGAAATAAGCCGGTACTCTGTGTAATCTGTGGATAACGTTGGTATGTCAGCCACAATCACCTCGGCGGCAGAGCTCTCACTAGAGGCACTGGCCGACCTGTTCACCCGCTCGTTCGAGGCCTACTTCTACCCCGGCATCACCTCGGCCCACACCCTGGCGCGGCGCGTGGCGAGCGAGAACATCGATCTGCTGCGCTCGCTGGTGCTGCGCGTGGATGGTGCGCCCGCCGGGGTGGCGCTGCTCGCCCATCGCGGTGAGCGCGCCTGGTGCGGCGGCTTCGGCATCACACTCCCCCATCGCGGCCAGGGCCACGCCCACACGCTCGCCCGCGCCCTGCTCCACGAGGCCCACGAGGCCGGCGCCGACCAGCTCGCCCTGGAGGTGCTTGCGCGCAACACCCCGGCCCTGCACGTGTACGAGCGGGCAGGCATGCACATCGCCCGTCGGCTGCTGATCCTCTCCTGGCGCCCTGCCGAGGAGCCGCCCGCCCACGGCGACTCAGCACAGCTGGAGCAGGCCGACCCCACGGCGCTTGTGCTCGGCCACTTCGCCGCCATGCACCCCCGCCCCGCCGCCTGGCAGCGCGAGCCCGCCGCACTCCTGGTTCTGCCCGAGCTGCGCGGCCTCGCCCTGCGCGAGGGAGGCCAGATCAGCGCGTATGCCCTGGTGCAGGGCGAGGAGTCGCTGCGGCTCCAGGACTTTGGCGCCCGCGACGAGGCCACCGCGTCTCGGCTGCTCGCCGCGCTCCAATCCCAGGCCCGCAGCATCACCAGCGTGAACGAGCCCGCCGACAGCCCGCTTACGCCCGCCTTTCTTCGCGCCGGCTTTCTTGTGGCCGACGAGCAGCACGAGCTAGTTGCCGCCCTGGTTGGCCCGTGAGCAGAGGCGCCCCGGTGGATGCTCCGCTTGACCCCGCGACCATCGCGGCCGATCTGGGCACCGCGCTGCTGCCGCGCACGATCAGCTGCCACCCAACCGTGGGCTCCACGATGGACGTGGCACGAGACTTGCTCAGAAGCCTTGATGGTTCCCAGCTGCCGCTGCTGATCAGCGCTGATCTGCAGACGGCAGGCCGTGGGCGCATGGGCCGCCGCTGGGAGGCGCCCGCCGGCAGCGCCTTGCTGCTCTCGCTGGCCCTGCGGCCAACCTGGCTGCCGCCCTCGGGCGGCGTGGCTTTGGTCTGGATGGCGGCCGTGGCGCTCTGTGAGGCCGTGGAAGACGTGACGCCCTTGCGCGCCGCGCTGAAGTGGCCGAACGACCTCCTGCTGCCCACGCCCGACGGCTGGGCCAAGGCGGCAGGTATTCTGCTAGAGGTGAGCATTGGCCATCGCGCCTTTGAATGGGCCATCATCGGCTGTGGTGTAAACGTGAGCGCTGCGCCTCCGCCTGGCGCCACGCCCTATCCCACAACGAGTCTGGCCGCCGCGACGGGCGATACGGTCTCGCGCCTAGTACTGCTGAGGGCGCTGCTGCGTCGACTGGACTACTGGTATACGCAGCTGAGCCTTGGTCAGCAGGCAGAGCTTTTTGCGGCGTGGAGTGGGCGGCTGACCACGCTCGGCCAGCAGGTGCGCGTGGAGGCGCCGGACGGCTCGATCACAGGCTACGCCGAGGGGGTTGAGCCAAGTGGGGCGCTGCGCATCCGCGACGCCACAGGCGCTGTTTATAGCATCACAGCGGGCGATGTGGGGCTTGGGGTCTGAGCTGGAGCTCATAACATCCTCAGCCCAATCTCAGGGGCGCCGCCGTTGGCGCCAAATGATCTATGGTATAGTATGCGCCAGAATGTGCTTGCAGGTGGGAGATCCGGAGGTATGTCGTTCTTTCGCAGGCGCCTTGTGCTAGGCGCCGCTTTTGCAATTAGTCTGATAGTGGTGGCCACGATGCTGCGCCTCGCCCTCGAATGGCGACAGGCACTCGCAGACATCGACTCTATGATCGTCACCCCTGCTACGATCGATCTGCCCGCCGACGCGCCCCCTCTCACTACCCAAGACCCATCCAGCGCCCCTCAGTCGCCCGGAGCCATCGGTCCGGCCCCCGCCTCGTCGCAGCCTGCGGGTGGGCAGATTGGTGCCGTGAGCGCCGACACGCCAACGCTCAGCCAGGCGACGCTCAACATCCTGCTGCTCGGCACGGACGCCCGCCCCAGCGATGCTGGCCCCACCCGCACCGACGCAATGGTGCTTGTGCGGCTCGACCGCGCCACGGGCCGCGTGAGCATGCTCTCCATCCCGCGTGATCTCTGGGTAAGCTATG
>JAYUYB010000896.1:0-2445 GCA_043752655.1 Chloroflexota bacterium | reverse complement strand
CGGCATCCACCAGATGCACAAAGACCGTCCACGGGCGCGGCACGGGCTCCAGGCTTTTCCAGGTAAGCGTAACCGGCAGATCCTGCCCCGCCCGCGCCGCGCCGTCGAGCCGCCACCCGCGCAGCACCACGCCCTGCTCCCATGCTGCGGCGTAGCGGGCGAACACCGGCACGTCGAGGCTTGCCTGAGCTGCACGCGGCGCCAGGGCGACCCAGCTGTAGCCAGGGCGAATCACCGCGAGTGGCATGTAGCTGGCGAGGGCCAGGAGCCCAACGCAAAGCACACCCACCGTCCACCGTCCACCGTCCACCGTCCACCGTATTCCCCCAGCAAGCACCAGCCCGATCGCCCCAAGCGCAGGAAACAGCATGCGCCCCTGCCAGGCCACCAGCCCGGCGGTGAGGGCAAAGGCGAGCGTCCAGGCGAGTGCCATCGCGATGGCGATCAGCGGCCCGAGCCAGGCGCTCGCCCATCGCTCTCCCTCTGTGCGCTCAGCGCCCCTGCGGGCAAGGGCCGCACGCGCCCAGCCGAAGACCGCCAGCGCGCAGATCGCCGCGTACGCCCAGAGCGTCCAGCTTGGCGGGCGCAGGCTCAGCCAGCCAAAGCGTGCCCAGAGCGAGCCAAAGAGCTGGCCCAGGGCGCCGAGCCAGGCGACAGGATCGCCCCACGCGAAGGGTTGGGTGGCAAATTCGCTCTGGAACAGCGCGAGCCCGAACAGGTCGCCGTAGAGCGCCAGGTTGCGCAGCAGCCACCAGCCCGCCACAAGCAGCGCCACCAAGCCCCAGGCCAGCGTAACGAAACCAGCGCGTCGCCAGTCGCCACCCGCCGCGCGCCAGCCGCCCCACAGCACCAGCGGTCCGAGCAGCAAGGCGCTCTGCTTAGTGAGCAGCGCCAGCCCAAAGAGCAGCCCGGCGACGAGCGCCCAGCGCAGCGCGGCCCTTGTGCCCTGTTCCCTGTTCCCTGTTCCCTTGAGAGACCACCAGAGCAGCGCTGCGCCGAGGCCGGCCAGGAGCGCATCGTTGGTGACAAGGGCGGTGGTAAAGAGCAGTTGCGGGTTGAGGGCCACGAGGGCGGCGGCGAGCGGCGCGAAGGCGGGGTCGGCCGGGCGCAGGGAGCGAGCTGCGAGGAAGGTGAAGAGCACCGTCAGGGCGCCGCAAAGGCCGGAGACGGCGCGGGCGAGGTGCCACGCCACGGTGAGGGGCGGCCAGGGCCACAGCTCGTGGCTACCGCGCATAAACGCGCCAGGCTCGTCGCCGCCGGCCCAGACAAAGCGTGGGTTAGCGGTGAGCAAAATCTGGCGCTGCTCGGGCGGGAGCCAGGCTACAGCGACGGCGGCGAGCGCATAGGCCAGCGGCGGCTGATGGCCCTCACCGGGCAGATCGCTCGTCTCGGGCGCGGCGCGCTGCACTGGCAGGCGGCCCTCGGCGGCGAGGAAGAGCGCGTAGGCCAGGTGGCCTGGCTCATCGGGGCCTTCGCCAAGCGGGATAGCCCAGTTGTAGAGGGCATGCAGCGTGAGGAAGAGCAGCAGCAGCGCAACAAGCGAGCGGTTGAGGAGGCGGGAAGGCACAGCTACTCCAGCGCGCTGCTACAGGCTTCGCCCAATGCCTCGGAGGGCGCCAACAGAGGGCGCCCCAGCGACGGGCAGCTACCCAAACTGCTCTACAAAGCGCAGGTCGCCGTTGTAGAAGTTCCGAATATCGGTGATGCCGTACTTGAGCAGCGCGATCCGCTCGGGGCCGAAGCCGCCTGCGAAGCCGCTAAACAGCGCAGGGTCGTAGCCACCGTTACGTAGCACATTCGGGTGAACCATACCGCAGCCGCCGATCTCAAGCCACCCAGTGTACTTGCAGATCCGGCAGCCCTTGCCAGCGCAGAGGAAGCAGCTCACATCCAGCTCGGCGCTAGGCTCGGTGAAGGGGAAGAAGCTGGGGCGCAGCCGCACCTTCGTGTTCGGCCCGAACATGCGCTCGGCGAAGTAGCCCAAGGTGCCCTTCAGATCGCCCATGGTGATCTGGCGACCTACGGCGAGGAACTCGAACTGGAAGAACTGCATCTCGCTGCGGGCCGTCACCTGCTCGTTGCGATAGCACTTGCCGGGCACCAGCACACGCACCGGGTTGGGCGCGAAGCGGCGCATGGCGTGGATCTGGGCGTTCGAGGTGTGCGTGCGCAGCAGCACCGACGGCGCGCCCTCCGGCATCTCCACATAGAACGTGTCCTGCATATCGCGGGCAGGATGATCATCGGCGAAGTTGAGCAGGCCAAAGTTGAACGAGTCGAGCTCCACCTCGGGGCTTTCACCAAGCTGGAAGCCCATCTCGGCGAAGATCGCCTGAACCTGGGCGATCACCTGCGTGGTAAGGTGGGTGTAGCCTATGGCGGGCGCGCGGCCCGGCATCGTCACGTCGATGCGATCGGCGGCGAGCTCGACGTTTAGGGCGGCCC
>JAYUYB010000895.1:0-2454 GCA_043752655.1 Chloroflexota bacterium | reverse complement strand
AGCATGCCCTCGTGGGAGCTGTTCGAGCAGCAGGACCGGGCCTACCGCGAGGGCGTCATCCCGCCGGGGGTCGCGGCGCGGGTCGCGGTCGAGCAGGCCTCGACCATGGGCTGGGAGCGCTACACCGGCATCACCGGCGAGCGGATCGGCATGCAGACCTTCGGCGCCTCGGCCCCGCTCAAGGCACTGCAGCAGAAGTTTGGATTTACGCCGGAGCGCGTGGTCGCAGCGGCGTGCGAGCAGGTGGCAATGGCCACAGGCCAGAAGAGCTTACAGTAAGCAGGAGAAGCCCGAATGACAAAGCTGCACGAGCTGCACGAGCACGGCCAGTCGATCTGGGTTGACTACATCCGCCGGGACTTCCTCGCACAGGGCGAGCTCCAGGCGCTGATCGACCAGGGCGTACGGGGCGTGACATCCAATCCGACGATCTTCGAGAAGGCGATTGCTAGCAGCGCCGACTACGACACCGACCTGCAGCGACTTGTCGCGGAAGGGGCTTCGGTAGACGCGATCTACGAGGCTCTGGTGCTCGCCGACATCGCCCGCGCCGCTGACATTCTGCACCCGCTCTACGCCGATTCGGGCGGCGGGGACGGCTACATCAGCCTGGAGGTCAGCCCGACCCTGGCCCACGATACCGCTGGCACCATCGCCGAGGCCAGGCGGCTCCACGCCGCCCTTGGCCGCCCGAACGTGATGATCAAGGTGCCCGCCACCGCTGAGGGCATCCCGGCGATCACCGACCTGATCGGCGCCGGCATCAGCATCAACGTCACGCTGATCTTCTCGCTGGCCCAGTATGAGGCCGTAGTCGAGGCCTACATGCGCGGACTGGAGCGTCGGGCCGCTGCCGGTGAAGCCCTCGACCGGATCGCGTCGGTGGCCTCGTTCTTCGTCAGCCGCGTCGACACCGCCGTGGACTTGCTGCTGGCGCAGCAGGGGCTTGAGGAGCTGCAAGGCCAGGCCGCGATCGCCAATGCCAGGCTCGCCTACGCCCGCTTCAAGGAGCTGTTCAGCGGGCCGCGCTGGGCGGCCCTGGCGGCGCGCGGCGCGACACCCCAGCGCCCGCTATGGGCCTCGACCGGCACGAAGAACCCGCGCCTGCCCGACACGCGCTACGTCGACAGCCTGATCGGCCCCCACACGGTGAACACCGTGCCGCCCGCCACACTCACCGCATTCCTGGACCACGGCGCGGTCGCCGCGACCCTGGAGCAGGGTGTCGCCGAGGCGCACGCCCTCTTCGCGCAGCTCGCCGGGCACGGCATCGACCTCGGCGCGGTGACGCGGCAGCTCCAGGACGAGGGCGTGGCCTCCTTCGCGGCCTCGTTCGAGGCGCTGATGGCGAGCATAGCCGCCAAGCGCGCCCAGCTGGAAGGCTAGCCCGCCATGATCGACGCAGTGATCTTTGACCTCGACGGCACCCTGGTGGAGACCGAGGAGCTCAAGGCGCTCTCCTATGCCCGCGCCGCCGTGGAGTTGCGCCCGGAGCTGGATGCGGAGGTGGTTCAGCAAGGGTTTGGCGACCTGGTCGGTCTGTCGCGCAGCGAGGTGGCCCAGGCCCTGGTGGCCATGGAGGCGCCCGCTACCTTCACTGCCGAGGCCGTGCGCGGCGAGAAGGTGAAGCTGTTCGAGTCGATCCGCCCGCTGGAGCTCGACGCGGTGGTGCGCGGCCAGTATGCGGGCTACCAGGCCGAGCCGGGGGTGACGCCTGGCTCCACCACCGAGACGTATGCGGCCATGCGGGTGGCGATCGACACCTGGCGCTGGGCGGGGGTGCCCTTTTACCTGCGCACTGGCAAGGCCCTGTCCCGGCGCCTCAGCGAGGTGGCGATCAAGTTTCGCCAGCCGCCGCTGTCGCTCTTCGCGCACGCCGACCACGCGGGCCACACCGGGCCAGATGGCGTGATGGAGCCGAACATCCTGAGGCTGCGCATCCAGCCCGACGAGGCGATCTCACTGCAGGTGGGGCTCAAGCCGCCCGGCGGGGCGATGCGCCTGGAGCCGGTGCAGCTGGGCTTCCGCTACGCTGAGGGCTTCGGCCGTGTGGCACCCGAGGCCTATGAGCGCCTGCTGCTCGACGCCCTGCGCGGCGATGCGACGCTCTTTATTCGCCGCGATGAGGCCGAGGCGGCCTGGGCGTTGATCACGCCGCTGCTTGATCGCTGGGCCGCCGGCGATGCTCCGCCACTCACCTACGCGAAGGGGAGCTGGGGGCCGGACGCCGCGCAGGAGCTGATTACCACTGACGACCGGGGCTGGCTCGTCGCGTAGCGAACAGCGCGACCTCGGCCATAGCTCCGAACGCCTCTGCCGCCGCGAGCGCCTCGGTGTTGCTCCGCAAGTACACCATCTCCACGGGGTCAGTCACGCTGTAGTGCATGACCCCATCGGGCTGGTGAGAGACGTAGCCGAAGTGCTGGCGCTCGCGCACCCAGCGCAGTGTCGCAG
>JAYUYB010000894.1:0-2455 GCA_043752655.1 Chloroflexota bacterium | reverse complement strand
TGTCGCTCAGCCCGGCGAGCTAGTGCTTGAACATCGCCGCGCTCTGCGACCACCCGTGGATCAGCACGAGGGGCTCGCCCTGACCCTGCTCCTGGTACTGCAGCTTGTACCCGTCGTTCGTCGTCACATAGGGCATGATCGTCCTCCTTGACACTGTGTCGTCGCTTGTCAGTCCATGGTCAGCCCGCCATCGACATCCAGGATCTCGCCGGTCACAAAGGCAGCCTCGTCCGAGCTCAGGTAGACGACGGCCGCCGCGATCTCCTCCGGGTGCGCGAAGCGCCCGAGCGGCACGAGGCCGAGCGCCTGCTCCTTCAGCGCGGCCGCCATCCCGTCGGTCATCGCGCTACGGACCGGGCCGGGGCAGATCGCGTTGACGGTGACCCCCGCGGGCGCGAGCTCGCGAGCGAGGGCTTTGGTGAGCCCGATCAGCCCCGCCTTCGAGGCGCTGTAGGCGACGCTGCCCAGCAGGCCGCCGCCACGCTTCCCCGCCACCGACGCGATGTTGATGATTCGCCCGTAGCCCCGCCCGCTCATCGCCGCCGTGACGGCGCGGCATGTGCCATACGCACCGCGCAGGTTCACCGCCATCACCCGGTCCCACTCCCCCGCGTCTAGCTCACGGAAGAGGGCCGTGCTCAGCACGGCCGCGTTGTTGACCAGGATATCCACCCGTCCCCAGCTGGCGATCAGGCGGCCGATAAGCGCCTCGGTCGCAGGCAGATCCGCGACGTCGACGCCGAACCCGGTGCAGTCGGGGCCAAGCTCGGCGGCGGCCGCCTCGGCCATGGCGCCGTCGCGGTCGAGCACCGCCACCCGCGCCCCCTGGCCGGCCAGGGCGCCCGCAATCGCGCGGCCGATGCCCTGGCCGCCGCCCGTGACGATCGCCCGCCGCTCACGCAGCTCGAACATCGCTCCTCCTCCGCCCTCGACCTGATCACCGATCTGGTTGCCGCCCTGCGCCGCGACGACGCCGGCCGCATCGCTGGAGCCCTGATCGCCTGGGGGCCCACCTTGGCCCGACGAGAATGCCGATCTGCTGGCGGCGCTCACCCGCCGAGGGGCCGCCGGCTGGAAGGCCGACGAGCCCCTCCCCAGGCCCGCTCGGGTGCGCCTGAGCGCCCAATCGCGCCTGACGGCGTGTCGCGGGGCCGCAGCACCGGCCCCAGGCGGCGGTGTGGCTGGCTAGTCCGCAATCGCCTGATAGACGAGGGTGCGCAGGTCGCTCTCGGGCAGGTCGAAGCCGACCATAAACTGGGTCATAAGCACGCCGACCAGCTCCTCCTGCGGGTCGACCCAGTAGTAGGTCTTGGCGGCGCCGGCCCAGCCGAACTCGCCCACCGAGGTGGAGATTGCCGCCTCGGCGACGTTCGAGCAGACGCGCGAGTCCAGCCCGAAGCCGTAGCCGGGCGTCGCCACGCCACCGAGCGTGTAGGGCAGGAGCGCCTGGGGCAGGTGGTTCTGGTGCATCAGCTCCAGGGTCTTGCGGCCGATCATGCGCGCGCCGTCCTCGGCCCTACCGGTGAGCAGCATATTCGCGAAGCGCATGTAGTCAGCCGCGGTGGAGAAGAGGCCGATGCCACCGCGCAGGAAGCCCCCCGGCGCGTCGACAGGGTAGGTCGCCTCCACGTCGCGCCGCCCGCGGTTACCGCTCAGGAAGTGGCCGAACAGGGCGCTGAAGGTCATGTCGTGGTCGATCAGGTCGGGGTGGCCGTACATCGCCGCCAGGCGCCCGCGCCTGCCCTCGGGCACGCGGAAGTCTGTGTCCTCCATGCCCAGGGGCGCGAACATCCGCTCGCGCAGGAACACGTCAAGGGGCATGCCGGAGATGACCTGGATCAAGTGGGCGGCCACGTCGGTGCCAAGGCTGTAGTGCCACATCGTACCCGGCTGGAAGGCCAGGGGGATGCGGGTCAGCTCCTCGATGACGGCCTCCAGGCTGCGCGAAGCGTCGTTCATGAGCCGGGCCTCGCGGTACATCCCGCCTGCCGCGAAGTCCTCAAGGAAGTCGTAGCTCAGGCCGCTACAATGGGTCATCAGGTCGCGCACCTGCATGGGGCGCAACGGGTTCTGGTCGGCGAGGCTGCCGTCGGGGCTGAGGACCTTGGTGGCGCCGAAGGCGGGGATAAACTTCGCCACCGGGTCGATCAGCTGGAAGCGGCCCTCCTCGTAGAGGGTCATCAGGGCGGTGTAGATCACCGGTTTGGTCATCGAGTAGATGCGGAAGATCGTGTCCTCGGCCATGGGCGTGCCGGCCTCGCGGTCCTGCCAGCCGACCTGGTCGGCGTAGACAACCTTGCCGCGGCGCGCGACCATGGTGCTGATCCCGCCGTAGCCCTTCTGGTCAACGTAGGACGTAGGCGCTCAGGCGGTCGGAGGTGACCCGCCCGGCGAAGCTGGCCCCGAGCAGGGCGTGCAACTGCGTCTTCCCGCGCCCGTACTGGAGCAGAAACAG
>JAYUYB010000893.1:0-13973 GCA_043752655.1 Chloroflexota bacterium | reverse complement strand
GAAATAGGCCGGAAATCTGTGGACAGACCCGTGATCATGGCGCCGTCCTCGCCCGCTCAATCAGCTGGATCAGCTGCTCGGCCTCGCTGATCGCCTCGGTGTTGCCCAGCTGCGCCGCGATGCTGCGGCGCGCCTCGGCGAGCGCCTCGTCGTAGTGGCGCGTATCGCTTAGCACAATCGAGTAGTTGCGGCTGTAGTCGGGCCGCAGGGGCTGGAGCGCCGCAGCGCGGCTGTAGGGCTCGGCAGAGCCAGCGACATCGCCGCTGCGCACTGCCAGCAGCCCCGCCACGGTGTGCAGCAGCGCCACCCGCGCCCGCGCACTCTCTACGTCCAGCGCGGGGCCGTTGCGCGCCTCTAGCTCGGCCAGGCGCTGCTCCTGCTCGGCGGCATGGGCCGTGTAGGCGTCGCGCAGGCGCAGGATCAGCTCGGGGCGCCCGTCAAGCGCCTCGGCCACGCGCTCGATCGACCCCGCCACCTGGGCGCCGGAGAGGCCAATCGCTTTGACATAATCATTTGTCAGCGCCTCCAGATCCTTGCCGTCCGCCAGGGCGAGGTCGCCGAGCCGCATCTGCGTATCACCGAAGCGCGGGTCGAGCGTCTCGGAGTGCAGCAGCAGCTCGCGGGCCTGTGCGTAGTAATCGCTGGCCTGGGCCGCATCGCCGTTGGTGGCGGCGTAGTCGCCGAGCTGCTTCACCACGCCCGCCCGCTCGTTCAGCAGCGTCACGTCCTGGGGGGCGATCGGCGTCACGCGCTCGTACCAGTCCAACGAGGTGCGCAGCCGCGAGGGGTCCTGCGTCCAGGCGTACCAGAAGCTATTGAGCCGCCCGAGGTTTGCGAAATGGTCTTTGTTGCGCGGGTTCAGGTCGTGGGCCTTCAGCAGCACCGCCTCGGCGTAGCTCATCAGCTCCATGGGCGAGGAGCGCTGCACAAAGTCAACGATCTGCTCCTGACCTTGCAGGTTGAGCAACGTTCGCAGATCGGGCTCGGCGTTTGGCTCGCCAAGCTCCACGCCCTGCGAGCGCACACCCTCGGCCATCGTCATCAGCACGCGCCCGAGATTCAAGTAGTAGAAGTCCTCGCGCGGGTTGCCGCGCACCGTCTGGAGGTACTCGTCCAGCGAGCCCACCAGCTGGTTGAGGTTGATGTCGGCCTGCTCGCTGAGGCCCTGGCCCTGCTGGAAGTGCATGTCGGCGTACACCGGGCTGATGTTCCACCACCAGGCTGCGCCGAGCGCCACCACGGCCACCAGCCCGTAGGCGAGCAGTACGCCGCTACTGGAGCTGCTTGCGCTGCGACGGGCGGGCGCCGCAGCGCCACGGGCCACGGCGCCGCGCTGGGCCGGCTGGCGCTTCTTCGCCGGTGCGTTGGCGCCTGGGCGCGCGGCGGTCGGCTGCGTCTCGGGCTGCACTGGCGCGGGCAACTCGGACGCCAGCGACAGCCGATAGTGCCCCGCCAGCGCCCCGCCCGTCACGATCATGGCGAGCGTCACCCAGAGCATCATCAGCGTAGAGACAATCGGGATGCCGGTGAAGCCCTCTACCACATGGGCGGTGAGCGTGCTGAGACACGCGATAAAGAAGATCTGCCAGGGCCACGCCTCGCTGCGGCGGATCAGTCGCCAGCTCAGTGTCACTGCGCCAAAGAGCAGGAACAGGTAGCTGGCGAGCCCGAGCAGGCCCTTCGTCACCAGCTCGTCCAGAATCGCCTGGTGCGAGCGGTCGGGCGAGGCGCCGCGCGCCTCCACATTCGCCAGCGAGGGCGGGTAGAACGGGTTGAACGCCACGAACATGCTCTCTGGACCCCAGCCGATCAGCGTGCGCAGCGGGTCGCTGGTGATCAGCCCAATCGCACCGCCGCCGTGCTCGTCGCCGGACCAGATCAAGCGGCGCACCAGGCCAGTGCCGCTATCCACCTCCAGCAGCTGGCCCATGCGGCCAATGTACGGCGCCTCGCGCAGCCGCTCAAAGAAGGGCGCGTTGGAGAGATTGAAGGCCAGCAGGAAGCCGCCCGTCGCCAGCGTGAGCACAACCCAGCCCAGCAGCAGCGCACGCAGCCGCCCGGCCAGCAGCGTGGCGCCTGTGGCACGAGCGTGGCGCATGGCTTGCCAGAGCAGCAGCGAGCAGAAGACAAACAGACCCGCGCCGAGGCCGATCCAGGGGCCACGGCTCTGCGTGAAGAAAACCGCAAGCGTGAGCAGCGCGGCCAACGCCCCGGCGGCGACGGCGTCGATGGTAAGCCCGAGCCGGGTGGGGCGCGCGAGCCGACGCGGTAGCGTGAGCGCCATGCCGTAGGCCGCCGTCACCAACGCCACCGCGAGCAAGAGCCAGAGCCACCAGTCCACAGCGCGCGGGGCGTCCTCAAATGTGGCGCTGCGCTGCAGCCCGGCGCCCGCCGTGGTTGCGAACTGCAGTCCAAACAGCAGCAGGAAGCCGAGCAGCAGCAAGCCGGGCCAGAATGCAATCCGCCCTTCGGGCCGGTCGAAGCCGGTACTGAGCAGCCACCAGAGCGCGGTGGCGACCACTACGGCGCCGGGCAGCGCCCACCAGTAGCGGAAATCGACCGTGCGCACAGCGGCGCCGAACTTGATCATGGCGAGCAGCAGCAGCATGCCGCCGAGGAAGAGCAGCAGGCGCGCAAGGCTCCAGAGCCACTCGCGGCCGGGCTGCTCGGCAGGGGGCGCCTCGCGGGCGGCGCTCAGGCCGGCGACGAGGCGGTAGAGCGCGAACGGCACCACCATGATCATGTAGGCGGCGACAAAGATCGAGTTACCCATGGTCGAGGCCACGCGCGAGATCACATCGCCGCGCCAGGGCAGCGGGTCGAGCTGGAAGTGCTGGAGCACGCCGTAGCCAGCCACCACCGACGCCGTCGCCAGCGTGATCGTGAGCATGCGCTCCAGCTGAGCCTGCCGCCGCAGTGTGGTGACGATCGCCAGGAACAGCAGGATGTACGACAGGTTGGTGTACGTGCCCTGGAGCCGCTGGTAGGAGCCCCAGAAACTTGTGGCAGGCACAACCGAGGAGGCCGTAGTGAACAGAAACACCAGGGCGTAGAGCAGCACAGGCAGGGCGAGCGGGATGGCGACGAAGCGCCGCCACAGGGGTGGGCCGCTGGGGCGAGGCTCGCTGGTCGCGGCAGGCGCACGGTCGGCGCGGGCGACCATCCCATCGAGCCAGCGGATCAGGGCGGCGGCCACGGCCACCAGGGCCAGGCTGCGCAGGGCAACGGCCTTGTCTGGCTCAAAGTGGCGCGCCGAGTACAGGTTAAAGAAGATCGGGATGAGCGTGAGGGCGAGCAGCCAGCAGCCCTCGGTGATACGCTCGCACCAGCGGCTTATCATCGTTTCTCGTTGCATCATTCCAGGGTACAGGGTACAGGGTACAGGGTACAGGTGAGGGCAGGGCGGGGCCAGGTTTACGGGTTGGTTATCTGGAGCGCGCCGACGCCGCCCCTGTCCCCTGTTCCCTGTACCCTGTCCCCTTGCTTGCTCTGCTTCCAGCCGCTGGCGCGCGCGATGATCTCGCGGGCGTTGGCGCGGCTGTGCTCGCTGGGGGTGCCATCGAGCATAGACGCGAGCTCGTCGACGCGCTGCTGGTCGTCGAGGCGGCGCACGCTGGTGCGCGTGCGGTCCACGCTGAACTCTTTGGCGATATGGTAGTGGGCGTCGGCGAAGGCGGCGACCTGAGGCAGATGGGTGATGCAGATCACCTGATGGTTCTCGGTGATCGTCCAGAGCTTCTGGCCCACCACTTGGCCCGCCCGGCCGCCCACGCCCACGTCGATCTCGTCGAAGATCAGGGTGGCAACATCGTCTACGCGGGAGAGGATGGACTTGAGCGCCAGCAGCAGCCGCGCGCTCTCGCCGCCGGAGGCGATCTTCGCCAGCGACTTCAGCGGCTCGCCGGGGTTGGGCGAGATCAGAAACTCAACTCGGTCGATGCCGGTCTTGTCGAAGGCGCGCAGGCGCCCATCAACCAGCACGCCCTCGGGGTCGTCGCTGTGGGCGATACCAACGTGAAAGCGCACATTGGGCATAGCCAGATCGCCCATCGCGCCCTCGATCTGTTGGCCAAGCTCGTCGCCCACCTGGCGGCGGCGGCGCGAGAGCTCGCCGGCCAGCTCGGCCAGTGCGGCGAGGGCGGCAGACTCTTGCCTCGTCAGGGCGGCGATATGCTCCGAGCTGTTGGCCAGCTTGTCGATTTCCGCTTCAGCGCTGGCGGCGCGAGTGATAATCGCGGGGATGTCGGCGCGATACTTGCGCTGCAGCTCGCGCAGCACCGTGAGCCGATCCTCGATCGTGTCGATGCGGCCGGGGTCGATGTCGAGGCCAAGGCGGTAGCTGCGCAGGTTGGCGGCGAGATCCTCTAGCTGGTAGTGCAGCTCGCTGGCCTGGGCAGCAATCGTGGCCACAGACGGGTCGAGCCGGCCAAGCTCCTCCAGGTTCCCGGCCACCAGCGCCATCGCCTCCACCACAGGCTTGCTGGCGCGCGCGCCCTCGTGGCCCTCGTACAGCGCGGCGTAGGCGTCGTCGGTGAGGCTGGTGATGCGGGCGGCGTTCTGCACCACCTGGCGCTCGCGGGCCAGCTCCTCCTCCTCGCCGAGGCGCGGCTTTGCGGCCTGCACGTCCTCTAGCAGGAAGCGCAGCTCCTCGATCCGCTCCTGGCGGCGGGCCTCGTTACGGCGCAGCGTGGCGAGCTCCTCACGGATAGCGCGCAGCGCGGCTACCTGCTCCGTAACCCGCTCCCGCGGCGGCAGCAGCTCGCCGAAGCGATCCAGCATCTCCAGATGGGTGCGCGTGTTGAACAGCGAGAGCCCCTCATGCTGGCCGTGGATGTCGATCAGGCGCCCGCCGAGCTCGCGCAGCACGCCGGTGCTCACGGCGCGGCCATTCACGCGGGCGACGCTGCGGCCCGACTCGGCGCTGATCTCGCGGGCCAGGATCACCTGGGCGTCGTCCTCTTCGACTAGGCCGTACTCCTGGAGCAGCGGCAGCACCTGGGGGCAGTCGTCTAGGCTGAAGACGCCCTCGATGCGGGCGCGGTGCGAGCCGGCGCGCACAAAGCTCACCTCGGCCTTCTCACCGCGCAGCGTGCCCAGGGCGTCAATGATGATCGACTTGCCGGCGCCCGTCTCGCCGGTGAGCACATTGAAGCCCTCGCCGAGACGCAGATGCAGGCGATCAATGATCGCGAAGTCGCTGATCTGAAGCTCAAGCAGCATAATGGCTTTCGGCCCTGACACGCACATACGAGCGAAAATCGCCCCGCTCACTGCATTGTACCATCAAAAGGCCCGCCAGGCACCCCCTGGGCATAAGCCCCTGCGCTTGAAGTGATAGCGCGTTGCTATCGGTTCTAGGCGCTCTCCCTCTGAAGGGTGAGGGCGAAATAGGACCAAAGACGGATAGCGCGGGCGGCCTGGGATTGTTATACTCTTCACAGGTTAGGCAGTGAAGCGACAGACACGCCAAACCAGTTTCCACTAACTCCCCACTGTTGCCCCCCTTAAACCCCCACGGCTGCCGAAAGGCAGCCGTTTCCACATGTCTGGGAGAAATCCGGCTGGCGGCCGATCTCTTCGCATAACGCTGGCGTAGCGAAAGTGAAGCCGGTATACTATAACTTGTGCCCCAAAACCGGCAGGCGGTGCGAGTAGGGGGCCAGGAGGTTCTACGTGTTACAGCCGGAAGATCTACCGCCGACGTTGGATGGTTTTACGCAACGCGAGTATGATCTGCTACGGCGCGAGCTTGCCGAGATGCAGGCCCTGGGCCGCGACCTGCGCCGCCAGCTGGGGAAGGCGCTGCAATCGGCTAATGAGGCCCAGCGCGCCCACGCCAAAATGGTCGCCACACTTACGGAGACGATGCGCGAGAATACGATACTCGTCAACGACCGTGATGTGTGGCGTGCCAAAGCGCAGCGCCTTGAGTCTGGCCTCGCCCCCGAGCCCGGCGGCCAGGGCCGTGTGATCGATATCTCTGCCCTCGCCAGCCAGATCAGCGAGGACGAGGTGAACGCCATCCGTAAAGCGATGGCCCGCCTGCATCACCCTGATGTCGGCGGCGACCCTGAGCGCATGAAGTCGTGGAACGCCGCGCTCGACCGTATCGGCGACTGACGCAGCGGCAATCCGAAATCCCTAAGCCCCAATCCAAAAGAGTCCTACCCATGTTGCGCGAGATCGTGCTGCAAGCCGCTGCGCAGCTTCTCTAAGAGTGTGCTGAGCTGCTGCTGCTCGGCGTGGTCCAGTACGCCAAGGCGGCGCTCCACGGCGGCGTTGTGAAGGTGTGTGGCTTTGTTGCACACCTCGCTGCCACGTGAGGTCAGCAGCAGGCGCTGGGCGCGGCGGTCGTCGGGGTCGGGCGTGCGCAGCACCAGGCCATCGGCTTCGAGCCGATCAACCAGGCGGGTGATCGTGCTCTTTACACAGAGCAGCTCGGTGCCAATATCGGTGAGCCGCTGGCCTTGGGTGGTATCGAGACGCTGAAGTACCGCGAACTCAAGCGGCGAGAGGCGCATCGCCTCCAGCACGCGCCGGTCGCCATCATCGAGCAGCACGTAGATGTCGTGGATGAGGCTGTGCTGCTGGTGGGCGAGCGAGGGTGCAGTAGTAGTGCTCATTGGTCAACCCTCGAAGATGCAACAGTTGCGAACGCAAGTAATTATAGGCGAGCGAGTGAGCAAGCGTCAAGGCACAGTGCGAGCCTGAGGTTGACACAGACTGGACTGACTCGTAGAATAGAACAGTATGCGGAGATTTGTTGAGATTTATGTAGATTTATCCTGGCTGAAAAGGAGTTTGAACCATGGTGCAGCTTGCGGGCCTCTGGATGGCGCTGGCGACCTTTCTTGCGATCTGGTGGGGCCACGTGGGGGTGCGCTGGCTCGAGGCGAACAGCGTGCGTGTGGGACCACCGGCTGCTGCACTCGTGGTTGCCGGGCTTGCGCTGAACCTCTACGCCCTTAGCTCGGCCAGCCTCACCGTTTCAGGCGTATGCAGCATTATCGGGATCACCCTGCTGTGGGACGCCTTTGAGCTGTACCGGCAGCAGAAGCGCGTGCAGAAGGGCCACGCCCCTGTGAACCCTGCCAATGCCCGCCACGCCGCCTACCTGGCCGCAGCGGGCAGCCGCGCCACCACGGTGGATCTGCTCAAGCACGAGCCAGGCGAGAGCGTGCCGGTGCCGGTCGCAAGCCGCCAGCCATCGGTTGCCAACCGCCACGAATAAGGGCACAGGCCGTGGCGCTCCCATGGCCTGGCGGCTGAAGCCGCAGGCTAGGTGAGCCAAGCCAGCCTGCGCGGGCTTGTGAGGGGCCGTCCTGACGTGCAACTGCATGCGTTGTCATCCCGATGTTAGACTAAGGATTATACTCATGAACCTCGGAGGGCTTGCGCTGGGGCTTTTTAGCTTCGGCATCATCGGCTTCGGCTTTGTCTGGGTGATCCGCATGGAGTACTATCTCGGCTACCTATGGTGGCCCTTCCCCATGCTTCTGGGCGTCCTGCTGATCGTCAGCTCGCTGTTTATGCCCAATGTTGGCTACTCGGCGCTGCTCGGCATCGCCGGGTCCTCGTTTGTGTGGGGCGCCACCGAGCTAAAGGAGCAGGCGGTGCGCGCCGAGCTTGGCTGGTTCAAGCTCAACCCGCAGCGCAAGCCGGACCCGCCGCTCGTGGCGCTGATCCGCCGCATCAAGGCGCCGCATCTGTAGCCTGATGTGCAATAGCCGATAGGTCATTGCTTAGGATGGAGGTTGGCATATGTCGAACACGCACCGCCACCCGCCCGCGCTCGAGGTTGTCGGTGTGCGCTACCGGGGCAGCGCACCCGCCCTGGACGACGAGCGCGCACTCGACGCCTACATCGCCGCTGCTGTGTACTGGGAGGGCGCCGCGCAGGTGAGCTACGGCGAGCCGCTGCTGCCGCCCGCGCGCCGCAGCGACGACCCGCCCACCGCGCTCGGCCAGATCTGCGCCGCCATCGCCGACGCCGTGGCAGCCGGGCGGCGCGCTGGCCGCCCCGTGCTGATCACCGGCGGCGACTGCACCCACAGCGTCGGCGTGCTCGGCGGCCTCCAGCTGGCCCATGGGCCTACCGCGCGCATTGGCTTGGTCTGGCTCGACGCCCACGGCGACTTCAACACGCCCCGCACCACGTTGTCTGGCATGCTCGGCGGGATGCCCGTGGCCGTCTGCGCGGGCCTGGCGCACCCCAGCTGGCGCGAGCTTGCTGGCGTGAGCGCGCCCCTGCCTACCGACCGCATCCTGCTGGTGGATGTGCGTAACCTTGACGTGCCAGAGGCGCAGCTGATCCACGCCACCGACGCCGTGATCGCCGCCGTCGAGCCGGGGCGCATGGGCGTGGAGCTCGCCGCCGCAGTGGCCGATCTGTCCGCCCGCTGCGATCTGATCTACCTGCACGTCGACTCCGACATTCTCGACGCCAGCCTGGTGCCAAACCACGGCACCCGCGAGCCCGACGGCCCCGCGCTCCCCGCTGTGGCCCAGGCCATCCAGCTAGTGATGGCGACCGGCAAGGTAGCCGCCTTCGCCGTGGTGTCGGTGTACGGCGCCGACGAGGGCCGCGATGTGAGCGTCGCCTCTGGCCTCAGCCTGATCCGCGCCGGGCTGGACGCGTGGACGGTAGTCGGTGGACGGGGGACGGTAGACGGGGGACGGTAGACGGTAAAGGCGTTGCTCTAGGCACCGTCCCCCGTCCACCGTCCCCCGTCCAGGCACTAGAGCTCTGCGAAGAGATTATTAAGCGACTCGGCCAGGGTCGGGTGGGCGAAGACGCCGTCGCGCAGGGCGGTGTAGGGCAGGCCGCCCATCATGGCGAGCTGAAGCATGCTCATCACCTCGCCGCCCTCTAGGCCGAGCACAGCCGCGCCCAGGATCTTGTCGGTCTCCGCGTCTACCACCGCCTTCATCAGCCCGCGCGCCTCGCCCACCTCCAGCGCCCGCGCCACGCTGCTCATGGGCAACTTTGCCACCTTGATCGGGCGCCCCTGCTTGCGCGCCTCCTCCTCGCTCAGCCCCACCCGGCCAAGCTGCGGGTCGATAAACACGGTGTAGGGCACGAGCCGCCCCGCCGTGCTGGCCTGGCCGCCGTCGAGCAGATTCGCCTTGAGGATGCGGTAGTCGTCATAGGCGATGTGGGTAAAGGCCGGGCCGCCCTTGATGTCGCCAGCCACGTAGATGCCGGGCGCACTGGTCTCCAGCCGCTCGTTCGCCACGATGTTGCCGCTTTTATCGGTGCTCACGCCCGCTGCCGCGAGGTTCAGGCTGTCGCTGTTCGGGGCGCGGCCCGCCGCTACGAGCAGATGCGAGCCCTGGAGCGTGCGCTCGCCCTCGGGCGTGGCGACGGTGAGGCTGATCGCGCCGGGGCGGCCCGCCACGCGCTGCGCGGCGCTCTCCAGCAGCAGCGTGATGCCGTCCTCACGCAGGATGGCGGCCACGGCGTCGGCGATATCGCCATCCTCGCGGGAGAGCAGGCGCGGGCCGCGCTGGACGATGCTCACCTGGGCACCCAGGCGGTGAAAGAGCTGCCCAAACTCCAGGCCGATGTAGCCGCCGCCGAGCACGATCAGATGCTCGGGGATCGCGTCGAGCTCCATCACCGAGGTGGAGTCGAGAAAAGGCAGCTCGCTGAGGCCTGGCAGATCGGGCGCGGCGGGCCTAGCACCCGCGTTGATAATGATCGTATCGGCGGTGATCTCGCGCTCGCCGCCATCGCTCAGGCGCACAGCGAGGGTCTTGGGGCCAATAAAGCGCGCCTCGCCGCGCACAAGCTCCACGCCAGCCTTGGCGATGCTGGCCTCGCTGCCGCCACGCCAACTAGTCACGATCTCGTCCTTGCGTCGGCGCACAGCGGCGAGATCTACCTGCACAGGGCCGGTGGCCACGCCGTAGTCGGCGGCGCGGCGGGCCAGGTAGGCCACCCGCCCGCTGGCCACCATCGTCTTGGTTGGCGTGCAGCCAACATTGATACAGGTGCCGCCCACGTGGGCCCGCTCCAGCAGCGCGGTGCGGCGCCCGGCCTTGGCGAAGGCGCCTGCCAGCGGCCCGCCCGCCTGCCCCGCGCCGATCACGATCACATCAAGTGTGTCTGCCATACTTGCCTCCCTGATAATTACATCGTGCGCGTACAGTTTAGCGCGTTTGGGTTGGGCGCTCACAAGGGGCGCCCCCACGACTTTCTATCCATAAGGGGCGCCCCCACGACTTTCTATCTATAGCTAGCGCGTGAGGCGATCCTTGAGCCAGCCCCACATCGCCCGCACATGCCGGTCGTGGCTCAGCAGGAACAGGCCCATGGCCATGAGCGGGAGCGCAGGCCAGAGCGAGGCGAAGCTGGTGCCGTGGCGGAAGCCGGGCAGGTTTGCGACGAGCCATACGCAGAGCGAGCCGAGAAAGCCCTGCCAGCCTGCGCGGATGCCGACCAGCAATGCCAGGGTGAGCAGCGCCAGCGGCAGCCCGGCCGGGTGCTCGGGGATGCGGCCGCCCAGGGTCGGCAGCCCAAGCAGCGTCACCCCAGCTGCCGCCAGCAGCGCCGCGCCGCGCCGTCGCCAGCCTGTCGGCTGCTCGAAGCGGTGCGGCGCAGGCCTGTGGGCTGTGAGCGGCAGCGGTGCAAGCGCCAAAAGATTCGTGGGGTAGGCGTAGTCGTCGGCCTGGTAGAGCAGGGCCAGGGTCGCCCCGGCGCGCCCGGCGGCGGCGAGCGCGGCGAGCCCGGGCGCATCGCCAAGCGGCGCCGGGAGCGCGGCAAGATCGCAGGGGGTGGGCGGGAGCGTGGTGGCAAGCGCGGCGGGCACGGCTGCGCTGAGCGTGGTGTGGGCCTGACAGATCAGCGTAAAGACACGGCGCCCGCGCTGCTCGTCCACCAGTAGGGCGTCGCGCAGTGGCAGATCGCCGAGCGCCCGCTGCGCCCAGGCGGTGAGGTGCGTGTCGAGCTCGGCGGCCTGGGGCGCGCTGAGCCGCAAGCCAAAGCGGCCCTTCCGCAGCTCGCAGGCCAGCTGGCTGGGTGTGCAGCCGCGCAGCAGCGCGTAGGCCGCCGCCCGATCGTACGCAACAATGCGGGGGTGTCGAAGATCAGCGGGGGCGGGTATCATGGCGTAGGGGCGCCTCTTATGAGCGCCTACTAGGCGCGCCCTTAGCTCCGCCAGGCGGCCAGGAGGGCGGGCAGATCGGCGAAGATTAGATCTGGCCGCACAGGGCCGCGCTCGGCCTCCTCACGCGTACTCACGCCGGTGAGCACCAACACGCTGGGCATCGCGGCGGCGATGGCGCCAGCAATGTCGGTGTCCAGCCGGTCGCCGATCACCAGAGTGGTGGCGGGGGATGCGCCAAGCAGCTCGGCTGCGACATGGAACATCGCGGGCGCAGGCTTGCCGATCACGGTGGGCTCGACGTCGGTGGCGGCCACCAGCGCGGCCATGATCGCCCCGGCGCCGGGGATCAGGCCCTCCTCTGAGGGGAAGGTGCGGTCGGGGTTGGTGGCGATGTAGCGCGCCCCCTGCCGGATCAGCAGCGTGGCCTGGCGCAGCGTCGCGTAGGTGAGCGCGAAGTCGGCGCCTTGCACTACCAGCTCGGGCGCCTCGTGGTCCTCCACAAAGTAGCCGTCGGCCAGCAGGGCCTCGCGCAGGCCAAGCATGCCTACAATGAAGACCCGCGTGCCGCGCGGGTAGGCGCCGCGCAGAAAGCGGCCCGTGGCGATGGCCGAGGTTACAACGCTGCGCGCAGGCATAGCGATGCCCATCGCCCCAAGTTTGGCCTCGTACTCGGCTGGCGTCATCGAGGCGTTGTTGGTGATGCAGGCGTAGCCCACGCCCCGCGCGTCGAGGAGCGCGAGCAGCTCGTGAACGCCGTCCAGCACCTGGCGGCCACGGTAGAGCACGCCGTCCATGTCGAAGAGCACCGCCTGGATCTGATTAAGCATAAGTTAAGTACATACAAAGGCCGAGCTCCAGCGACACTTTAGGTGGGCTTGAAGAGCGCGGGCAGGCGCATCGCAAGGCGCAGGTTGCCGCTGACGCGAATCTGGCGCAGGGCGATCTGGCGCCAGGGCAGCCCGGAGCCGGTGACCACGCGACAGAGCAGGTCGGCGCTGGCGAAGTGGATGGCGACATCCGTAGTGCGGGCGATGCCAATATTGCCCTTGCCGCCGCTGGGGTGAGCCCGCACCATCCAGCTGCCACCGCCCTGCCCTTCGGCGCTGAAGCCAATGGTAGCATGCAGATTGTGGCCGCGCTCTGGCCAGTAAACTAGGCCCAGCACATGAAAGAAGCGCGTAAGTTGGCGCCGCATTAGGCCAGGCGGGAAGAAGTGCCAGATCGGGTGCGTGCGTGAGCTGCTCATCTGGGCGCCGTGGACGATCCCGGCATGGCAGAGCGAGCCGCCGAAAAGCTCGCCCAGGGTCGGTGCGGCGCCATAGAATGGTACTGGCACCTGGAGCCTAAGCAGCTGAGGCTCCAGCCGCCCCGCCAGCCGCGCCGACTCCTCTAGGGCACCCAGGAACGAGGCGCAGAGCTCGGTAACTGGCAGCTCTGCACGCGCATCCATTGCCGCCTGGTTCATCGCGCGCAGATCCTCGCGCCGGGTGAAGCCCGCGATCTCGACGGGGCGCCCGGCAAGCCCGAGCTCGATTGCGGCGTTGTACAGATGCGCCACCGCATCCACGTGAGCAAGGGTCTGGCGCAGCGTCCAGCCGTTGGGGCGGCGGTCGCTGGTGCGCTTGCTCCAGCTCTCCTCCTTCACACGCTCAAGGCTGCCCGCGTAGATCTCGCGCAGCTCCAGAAAGTCGGCGGCGAGGGTGTAGGGAGTGAAGGCGCCGCTGCGGTCTTCGAGCAGGGCCTCCTCGGCGGCGATCGGCTCCGCCGTGTAGCCTGGCAGCTCTGGCGCGGGCGGCTCTGGCAGAGGCGCTGCGGTAGAGCCGTTGTCGCGTCGCTCTTCGTCTGTCGCGGTAGAGCCGCTGTCGCGCCGCTCTTCGTCTGTCATGGAAGTGCTCCAATCACGGCTCTAGATCCTCGCGCGTCACCCCATCCAGCTCCAGCACCAACTCTGGGCCAAAGGCGAGCGAGGGCGTCTGGAAGCCAGGGGTCGCCCTGCCCGCAAGCACCTGCTCGGCGATATGCACGGCAGAGGCCGCCGTGAGCGTGTAGCCTTCTGGCGCGCGCATACGGCTCACAACCCGGCGGCCCTCATCGTCTGCGGCCTCGCCCCAGAGCAGGCTCAGGCCGCGAGCGCGCTCCGCCGCATTGGGGCCGGGCGGCTGGCGCCGCAGCAGCCCACGTAACAATGCCTGCACCGGCCCGGCGGCGAGCAGCGGCCCGGCGAGGCGGCTGAGCCCCATCAGGCGCACAACCGGCGGCGGGAAATAGGTGTAGACCTCGATATTCGGGATGCCAGTGCTATAGTAGGCGGTGCTCACGTCGCCCCAGGGGATGGCAGCGACCTGCACCGGGCCGCGCCCGAAATCCACCTGGCGCACCGCGTGGCCAGCGGGCACCGGCACGATCTTGCCAGCGCGGCGCACAGCCCCTCCCGAGGGCATGCCCTCCAGCGCGGTGAGCGCGGTGCCGTGCGAGACGCCCCCGAGTGCGCGGAAGGCGAGGGCCAACCGCGTGGCGGAGGGCAGGCGGCGCTTAAGGTGCGCGGCGAGGCAGTCGGAGGGCACCACGTCGAAGCCGACGCCGGGCAGCAGCATGACACCCGCCGCGCGCGCGGCAGCGTCGCGACACTGTAGGCGCTCGAACACCGCGATCTCGCCGGTGATGTCGAGGTAGTGGACACCGGTGCGCAAGCAGGCGTCGGCCATTGGTGCGCTGGTGCGGCTGAACGGGCCGGCGCAGTGCAGCACAGCCGCCCGGCCACGGAGTGCGGCGTCGAGGCGGACCGCGTCGTCGAGACCAACGACAATGGATGGGAGGCCAAGGGCTTGTGCAAGTGCGGCAACGGCCTCCGCGCTGCGCCCGGCC
>JAYUYB010000892.1:0-2462 GCA_043752655.1 Chloroflexota bacterium | reverse complement strand
TGGGATCGGATCACCGAGAGGCTGGTCTCACGCTCGTTAAGCGAGCGGCGCAGCCGCCACTGGAGCGTCGCGATGTCGTCGGAGATCGCGCGCAGCTGCTGCATCTCCTGCTCTAGCTCCTCTAGCAGCACGCGGGCCTGGAGTCCGGTCGCGCTGCCGACGCGCTCGGTGGAGAGCTTGCCCATACGGTCCTGGATCGCGGAGAGCAGGCTCATCAGGTTAGACCACGCCTCGTTGTCTTGCACTTGGGCGCTGCGCTGCACGCGGGCGCGCGTGTCGAGCCAGCCCTGGATCTGGCTCTGCATCGCGCCGATGCGCTCCTCCAGCTGGCGCAGGGCCGCCGGGTCGGCCAGGGCGGGCTGGCCGCGCGCGGGCTCACGCTGTGCGACGCTCACGATCGTCTCCAGCTGATCCTGAAGGTAGCCGATCGAGCTACTCAGCTGCGACTGCCGCAGCGTGACGGCCTCTTGCTCGCTGAGCATATCAAGCAGCATATCGCGCAGGCTGGCCGCCTCGCGGGCGTTACGTAGGGATTGCTGGTGCAGCAGATGCGGCACGAACCAGAGCAGCAAGGCGAGAAGCGTGATCACTGCGATGCCAAGCGCCACGAAGAGAGCGGTCATACGTGCCTCCTAATTACTCCCCATGAGTATAGAAAGGAGGCGGGGTCAATATCCACCGCTAGGGATGACAGCTGGATTACACCATTTTTACGTTTTCTGAATTGGATCGTTTGTGGCTGGCCACAACCACCCGATCATGGCCCGCAAGATCCTGATGCACGCGCACCTCTGCATCTGGTAGGGCTGCGCGCAGCAGCCCCGCCACAAGCTCGCCCTGCCACGCCCCAATCTCCAGCAGCACAGCGCCGCCAGGCCGCAGGTAGGCGGGAAGCATCGCAAGCAGCCGCCGGTAGATCGCCGCGCCGTCGGGGCCGCCCTCCAGCGCCAGCCACGGCTCGTGGGCGCGCACGTTGGCCTCCACCTCCGCCAGCACCGTGTAGGGCGGGTTGCTGACAATGATGTCAGCTGGCTCTGGCAGGGGCGCCAGCAGGTCGCCGTGAAGCAGCCGCACGCGCCCGCCAAGGCCGTGGCGCTCCACGTTGCGCGCCGCGACCGCCAGCGCCTCCGCCGATAGGTCGGTGGCGTAGAGCGTGGCGGCGGGCAGCTGCACGGCCAGGGCCACGGCGATGGCGCCGCTGCCGGTGCCGATGTCGGCGAGCGTGAGTGCTGAGTGCTGAGTGCTGAGTGCTGAGTGCTGCATGAGACGGCGTGCTTCAGTCAGCACCAGTTCAACAAGCAACTCGGTCTCGGGGCGGGGGATGAGCACGCGCCGGTCGACGTAGAAGTCGAGGCCGTAGAACTCTTTCTGGCCCACGAGGTAGGCGACAGGCTCCAGCGCGGCGCGGCGCGTGAGCATGGCCCCGAAGGCGGCGGCCTGAACGGATGTTGGCGCGTGCTCTCGCTCAGCCAGCAGGCGCGCGCGCGGCCAGCCTAGCGCGTGGGCGAGCAGCAGCTCGGCGTCGAGGCGGGGCGTGGGGCTCGTGGCGGCCAACGCGGCTGTGGCGTCTCTGAGGCTCTCGGCGATCGTCAGGCTCATGAAGTGCTGAGTGCTGAGTGCTGAGTCGTCGCGCATCCCTCGCGGCACTCAGCACTGCGCGAAGCGCACTCAGCACTCAGCACTCAGCACTAATCAATTCGGCGCTCGGTGAAGTCGCTGCCGTCGAAGGAGAGCAGGCGCTTCTTGTCGTCGATCAGGGTTTCGAGGTGGATGGGCCGCGTCCAGATCTTGTGCAGATTGCGCATCGTGTCGCGGGCGTAGTCCATCTTCAGATCGACGCCCTCGTGCCGGTGGCGCAGATACAGCTCGCCGCGATTGTTGTAGTTCCCGTCCTCGACGTAGATCGAGGGCTGCCCGAAGTTGGTGAGCCGGAACAGCAGCTTCTCCTTGATCTCCTTGAACTCGCGTGAGGCGATCTCGTACAGGTCGGTGTCGCGGTTGTAGCGAAAGGAGAAGAGCTTGTTCTCGATCACAAACTCAGGCGTCAGAAACTCGTCGATGAAGGTGACATCGTTGTAGAGCTTGCGGATCTCGAAGATCTTCTGGCGCCCCAGGCCCAGCTGCTTGTCCCAGGTGCGCTTGGCGCCGAGGTCGTCGCACTCGTCGTACTCCTTGCCGAACCGGCCCTTGTTCCAGCGATCCTCCACGTCGCGCAGCAGCTCTAGCCCCAGCTTGTACGGGTTGAGCCTGCCGCCGCCGGTGGCGACCACGCCGGAGTGCAGGTCGGCAAACGTGATAATCTCCGACGCCGTGGCGACGTTCTGGGTCATAATCGTGGAGTGCCAGTAGCTGTTGTGGTTGATGAAGCCCTGCGCGGCGTAGCGGTGCGTCTCCTCCACCGAAATGTCGTACACATCGGCGCGCCCGCGCTCGATCTCCACGATCTCGTCGCTCCAGTCCTC
>JAYUYB010000891.1:0-6265 GCA_043752655.1 Chloroflexota bacterium | reverse complement strand
AGCCACGCCCGCGCCGCAGAGCCGCTCCGGCCAGAGCTACAGCTTCGAGCTTGCCCTGGATCACGACCAGAGCCTAGAGATTCGCTACCGCCTGCCGTAAGATAAGCCGTCTGTCTGTATAGCGCGCCTCTGAACGTGCGTGGCCATTTCGCGGTGGTTCGCAGCCTTTCACGGCTTTCGTGCTCCAAAGGGCTCGAGCTCTTCGCAGCTCACCAGCGCTACCGGCTCGGCAACGGCGCGGCAGAGCGGGCCGCTGCGTCCGGGCGCCTCGGACAGCGCCGCCTCCCAGCCGCGCGGGGCCAGCTCGGGCAGCCGCAGGTCGGGGTAAGTGGCGCGCAGGCTCGCGCGGTACCAGGCAAAGCCAAGCAGCGGCCCCGTCACCAGGCGCAGGTCGGGCCGCTGACCGCGCCCAAAGTGGTAGTGCCAGAGCGGGAAGCTGCTCCTGTCGTCGTCGGTGAGCACGATGGCGTCGGCGGGCGCCTGCTCCAGAATCGTGGCGGCGTAGCTGATCGCGCGCCGGTCGCCGCTGGCGTCCACCTGCCGGGCGGTAAATGGCGCGGGCCAGAGCAGCCCCACCAACAGGGCCAGGGCGACGAGGGGCGTAAGTTTGGGCTGCCGCACAGCTACAAAGCCCAGGATTCCGCCTACACCAAGGCCGATCCAGAGCGCACCAATCACGACCGCTGGGATCAGGTACACCTGGGCATCTACGCTGTTGTAGCCGAGTGCGAACAGCACGGCGCTAAGCGCCAGCCCGCCGGTGAGCCAGCGCAGCGGCCCCACGGGTCGCCCGCCGCGCACAAAGCCCAGGCCGCCCACAAGCACACCGAGCCACCCGAACTGCTGGAGCAGCGCGCCCCAGGCCAGCAGGCGCTCGCCGAGCTGCTCCGGCGGCAGGCCAAAGACCATCCCCGCGTAGAGCCGCCCGGAGACAAGCCACCAGAACCCCTGCCAGCTGGAGGCATCGCCCCAGTTAATCGGCGGGTTGCTGCGGGCGGCGAGCGGCAGGTACAGATAGACCAGCAGCCCGAGCGCCACCCCGCCGCCAATGCGGGCGAGCTTCCCGCCCCAGGCCCCCCACCCAGGCGCGCGGCTGGTGATCGCCGCCCATATCAGCACAAACGGCAGCAGCGTTACGTGCGCTCCAAGCGCTGCGCCAGCCAGGATGCTCGTGGTCAGGCTTGGCGCAACCCGCTCAGGCTCCAGTGCAGAGCGCAGGGCCGCGTGCAGCAGCAGGGCCGCGAACAGTGCGCCAAGGCTGTAGACCTCGGCGATAACCGCCTGGGACCAGAAGAGCGGTGCGAGCGCCAGGCCAAGCGCGGCGCTCGCACCGGCGGCGCTGGCCCATGGCTCCTCCACAGCAGACCAACGGCGCACCATGTCGCCCACAACCAGGGCCGTCAGCGTGGCGGCCAGCGGCGAGAGCAGCGTAACCGCCAGTGCCGGGTCGGCAATCGGGAGCAGCAGCATAACCCGTGCGAGCAGCAGGTACGTCGCGTATCCCGTGGGGTGCGGCACGCCGCCCGTCTCAGCAGCAGCAATCAGCTCGCCACTATCCAGGCCGCCATTCGCCCACGTAACCCCAGGCGCCAGCGTAAGCGCATAAGCGCCGCCACAGACAGCCACGATAAGCGCGGGGAGGCCAATCGAAAGCAGAGCCGGTCGAGCCTGTCCTTCATAGACGAGCTGCCGTTTTGCATGTTGCATGTTGCATGTTGCATTCGCCGCGCCTGGGCACGCTCCGCCACTCCGACACAGCATGCTGTGCTCGGCGCTGTTGACGCACCCACCTTCACACTGTTATAGCACATCGGCCAGACGCATACAGCCGGATTGTAACCGATCTCAATCCGCCTTCTGCACCCTGGAATCCACAATATTGCTTCACCGTGCGCGTAGCAAGGATCGGGCCAGCACAGGGCGCGCCCTGATGCGCCGAGGCAAGCCAGGCGATAGATCGAAACGTGTGGGTTGGTCGCTTATCTTTGTGATGCTACAATAGCATAGCCGTTGCCCACAAAAGCTGCGCTACTCGCTGTCGGGCCAGCAATCCAAAATCCAAAATCCAAGGACTTCAATGCACCGCCATAGCTCATCACTCGCCCTGCTCGTGCTGCTCACGTGCCTGGCCGCAGCGCTTCGCCCTGGGCCAGCCGCCGCCGCAACCAGCGAGCGCTGCTTCAGCGCTACCGGCTTCTGCATCGCCGGGCCGGTGCGCAGCTTCTGGGAGCAGCACGGCGGCCTGGCCGTGTTCGGCTACCCCCTCACCCCGCTTCAGAGCGAGACAATCGAGGGTCGCCCGCTCCAGGTGCAGTGGTTCGAGCGCCACCGCCTCGAGCTGCACCCCGAGCTGCCCTGGCCCGCCACCGTGCAGCTTGGTCGCCTCGGCGTGGATCAGCTAGCCCGCCAGGGCCGCGACTGGTCTGCCCCGCCCGAGGCCGCCCCAAGCGCAGGCTGCCGCTTCTTCCCCGAGACACGGCGTAACCTCTGCGGCGCTTTCCTGGCCGCCTGGCGGGCAGCCGGAATCGAGGCCGACGGCAGGCGCGGCCTGAGCGAGCCCGAGAACCTGGCCCTCTTCGGCCTGCCGCTCACCGACGCCCAGCCGGAGACCCTCGCCGACGGGCGGGTCTATCAGGTGCAGTGGTTCGAGCGCGCCAGGATGGAGCTGCACCCCGAGCTTGCCCAGGGTACGCCTGTGCTGCTCGGCCTGCTCGGCGCCGAGAGCGGCCCGCGCCCCACGGCGGTGCCCGCAAGCAGCCTCGCCCAGCCAGCCTGGATCAGCATCCCGGCCATCGGCGTCGAGTACCAGGTGGCCCTTGTCGGCCTCGACGCGCAGAATGTCCCCGTGGTGCCTAAACACGATGTGGGCTGGTACGGCCAGAGCGCCGCCCCCGGCGAGGGCGAGAACATCGTGCTCTGGGGCCACGTGCTCCGCTTCAGCGACGCGCCCTCCATCCCGGCGCCCTTCGCCAAGCTCAAAAATCTGCCGGTCGGCGCTCGCATCACGCTCACCAACCGTGGCGGCGACAGCTTCAGCTACGTGGTGCGCCAAAAAGTCTGGGTCACCCCCGACCAAGTTCGCTACATCTTGCCGCAGGGCCGCGAGCTGCTCACGCTCGTCTCATGCATCGGCGCCCAAGTGATCGAGGATGGCGAGGTCACCGACATGAGCCACCGCCTGATCACCATCGCCGAGCCCGTACGCTAACTCAAGGGAACAGGGAACAGGGCCACCGCACCTCCAGCTGCGCGCAAGCTGCAAGCTGCAATCCTACCTATCCGGGTCTTCCCACGAGGCGCGCATATCCTGAAACAGGCGGCCATAGCGCGCAAGCCGCTCTACTGCCTCGCCGACCGCCTGCGCGTCCTTCTTCTGGCCCGCATCTTTCAGCGTCGCCTGGAGCGCCGCCAGAATCTCATACGCCTCCGCGACCTTCCCCTCGGCCTCCTCCAGCTGCTCCGCCCACTGCTCTATGCTCTCCATCGCTTGCGCTCCTAGATTGTGCGGGGGGTGGGGCGCCCTGTCCCCTGTCCCCTGTCCCCTTGGCTTAGAGATACTCCCGCTGGTTCACCCGCCGCCGCCACTCTTCCTTGATCTCCACCGGCGTGCCCTGCGACACCAGGAAATCTAGCAGCAGGCGCGAGAAGGTGTTCGACTGCTCCAGAAAAGGGAAGTGGTTCGCCTTTGGCAGAACCAGCAGCTGCACTGGCCGCTCGCTGAGGTCGTTCAAAAAGCTCGCGTGCTCCGGCGTGACGATCTTGTCCTGGCCGCCGTAGACGGCGAGCAGCGGCACCGTGAGCGCCTTCAGGTCCTGATGCAAGTTCGTGTCCAGCAGCGAGTCCTGCACGCTGCTCAGCACCTGCTCGCTCAGGCCCTCGGTGTCCTCGTAGAGCTCCTGCTGCACCTCGGCGTCGGCGATCGGGATGCCCTTGATCAGCTTGGCCCAGACGTTGGTGGTGCTGCCGCCGCCGCCAAACAGCTTGGAGAAGGTGCCGGGCTTGATGTGCCCAGCGATCGCCTGCCCCGTCAGCGGGGTGGCCACCGCCATCACCTTCAGGAAGCGCTCGGGGCGCTCGCGGGCCGCCCGGATCGCTACGATCCCGCCCATGCCGTGGCCCACCAGGTTCGCCACCGGCATGCCTAGCTCGTCCATAAAATGGCAGAGCATGTCCACGTAGCTGGTCACGTTGAAGTTGGCGCCCTTGCGGTCGCTCTCCCCGAAGCCCCAGAAGTCCAGGGCGTAGGCCCGATATCGCTCCGAGGCCAGGTCCATTGTGGGCACCCAGTAGCGCCACGAGCCAAGCCAGCTGTGGAGGAAGATGATTGGCTGGCCGCGCCCGAAGACCTCGTAGTGGACCAGCCGGTTTTCAAGATGAATCGCGCTCACTCGGCGTCCTCGTCAGCGTCGCTGGTCTCGTTCTGCTGCATCGGCACGATAAAGCTAAAGGTGCTGCCGCGGCCCTGCTCGCTCTGCACCCACATCTCGCCGCCGTGCTGCTCCACGAACTGCTTGGCGATCGCCAGGCCCAGGCCCGTGCCGCCCGCCACATCGCGTAGGGGGTTGTCGGCGCGGTAGAAGGGTCGGAACAGCTTCTTCAGCTGGTCGCGCGTCATCCCTACGCCATTATCTTCTACATCCACCTGGAGCATGTTGGCCCGGTTCAGATAGGCCCGCACCTGCACCCGCCCGGCCTCGTAGGTGTATTTTACCGCGTTTGTGAATAAGTTCTGAAACACCTGCGTCATACGCTTCTGGTCGGCCATCACGGGCGGCAGCGTGGGCGGCGCGTCGATCAGGATCTGCATGCCCTTGCGCTCGTACTCGAAGCGCAGCGACTGCACCACCTCGTTGATCACGGTGGACATCTCGACCATGCTGAAGTTCAGCTTCTTCTTGGAGTCGGGCCGAGCGAAGTCGAGGATATCATCGATCAGGGCGCGCAGGCGGTTCGTGTTGTTCTTGATGATCCCCAGATAGCTGATCTGGTCCTCGCTCAGGTTCGAGGTGCCGCTGAGCAGCAGCACGTCCACATAGCCCTTCACCGCCGTCAGCGGCGTGCGCAGCTCGTGGCTCACGTCGGAGATAAACTGGCGCTTGGCGTGGTCGGCCTCGATCTCACGTGTGATGTCGCGCAGCACCGCCACATCGCCGTAGCGCCCGCCGTCGGGGCCAACCACCGCCGCAAGGTTCACCGCGATCACCTGGCCGGGGTCGGTAAGGTCGATCGAGGTCGAGTACATCTTCTGGCCCTCGCGCATCAGCTTGAGGCCCGTGATCAGGCCGTTGTACACCGCCTGGGCTCGCTTGCGGGTGGTCTCGTCGCTGCCGAACTGCTCCAGCACGCTCAGATGTCGCTCGGTCACAGCCTCGGCAGGGATCTCCAGCACGGTCTCGGCGGCCGGGTTGAAGAGCAGGATCGTCTGGTCGGTGTCGAGCACGATCACGCCCTCCGTCACCGAGCGCAGCACGGCAGCGCTTTTGGATGTCTCCTCGCGCTGCTGCTCCAGCAGCACGGCGTTCGTGCCAGCCAGATCGTTGATGTAGCTGTAGAGCTGGGCGTTCGCCAGCGCTCCGGCCACCACGCCCGAGATCGTGCCGAGCAGGTTCATCTGCGAGTCGCTGAAGAAGCCCACCTGCGGGCTCGACAGCACTAGAACACCGAGGACGGCATCGCTTGTCTTCAGGGGCACCGCCGCCACCGAGCGCACTTCGTCGGCGCGGCCCGGCTCCTTCAGCCAGCGCTCGTCGTTCAGCACATCGGCGATATTCACCGGCTCCTGGCGCTGCATCACCCAGCCGGCCAGGCCCTCGCCCTCCTGAAAGTGCATCGGGATATTGGCGGCGCGCGCGTCGCCCCGGCTATAGAGCACCGCCCGGCAGATTAGCTCGTCGGTGATGGGGTCGCGCAGCATAATCGAGCCGCGCGACACGCCGAGGTTGTCGGAGATCAGCTCCAGCGCCTGCCTGATGATCGCGATCATGTCGAGCTGTGTCGTCAGCTCCAGCGTGATCGAGTGAACCGCCTCGAGCCGCTCTTTCTGCTCCGTCACCTGGCGGCTGGCCTGCTCGTACGCCGCAGTGCGCTCGGCCACGCGCCGCTCCAGGTCGGCGGCCAGGTTCGAGATCTGGTCGAACAGGCGCGCATTCTGGATGGCCTGGCTGGCCTGGTTGGCCAGGGCGAAGGTGTTCTGCACCGCGTCGGCGTCGTAGGCGCCCGGCGCCTCGGCGCCAATGGCGAGCATGCCCACCAGCTCGTTATCTAC
>JAYUYB010000890.1:0-14000 GCA_043752655.1 Chloroflexota bacterium | reverse complement strand
AAGGGCAGGCTGGGTTGGGGTTTTGCTCGACCGCGCCTGTGACTTTGCAGTCTACCTCGGAGTAGAGCGTGCTAACCCGCGCGCCGAACAGGGTGACGGCGCCGATCACGACCACCGCGATCAGCAGCAGCAGCAGGGCGTACTCCACCAAACCCTGGGCGTGCGCGGGCCGCCGGAGCCAGGCGACAAGGCGGCGAAACGGGCGAGCGGCGTGCTGGAGAGCACGGTGGAGAGGCAGGATTGCAGGCGACATAGGTGCATCCACAACGAAATAATTGCCGATGTGGATACGGTACGGCCTGTGGATAACGTTCTTCCTACAACGAGCGTCTGTCGTTTATGACAAGTTGGGCAGGTGTCACCAGCCCGCGTCAGTGCTCGCCGCGTAGGCGCTGCGCAAGGCCCGTGAAGCGCTCCTGGGTGCGCTCGTCGGCCACGGCGGTCGCGAGGGCGCGCTTGTCGCCGGTGAGCACCGCTAGCTGCCGCGCCCTGGTAACGCCGGTGTAGAGCAGGTTGCGCTGGAGCAGCCCGCGGTGCTGCATCAGCAGGGGCAGCACGATGGCCGGGTACTCGCCGCCCTGGCTTTTGTGGACGCTGAGCGCATAGGCTAGGCCCAGCTCATCGAGGATGGCGAAGTCGTAGGCCACGGCGCGGCCGTCCTCGAACTGCACCGCAATCTGCTGCTCCTCGTGGCTCACGGCGGCGATCACGCCCACATCGCCGTTGTAGACATCCAGATCGTAGTTGTTGCGCTGCTGGATCACCCGGTCGCCCTGGCGAAACACAACAGAGCCGAAGCTCTTCTCCGCCTTGCCCTGGACAGCCGGGTTCAGCGCCGCCTGGAGCAGCCGGTTCAGGTTTGTCACGCCTGCGGGGCCCTTGTGGGTAGGCGAGAGCACCTGGATGTCGCGGCGCGGGTCGAGCCCAAAGCGGCGCGGAATGCGCTGCGCCACTAGCTCCACCACGCGCTCGGCGCAGGCCTCGGCTTCTGGCGCGGGGAAGAAGAAGAAGTCGCTGTGGCCCTGAAGCTCGGGGGGCTCGCCCCGGTTAATACGCTGGGCGTTGAGGGCGATCCCGCTGCCGGCCGCCTGGCGGAAGATCTGGTCGAGGTGGACGCTAGGCACCACGCCGCTGGCCAGCAGATCGCCGAGCACGCGGCCCGGCCCCACCGAGGGCAGCTGGTCGGCGTCGCCCACGAGCAGCAGGTGCGCCTGGGGCGGCAGGGCCTTGAGCAGCTGATTGGCGAGCAGCACATCCAGCATGCTCACCTCGTCTACCACAAGCAGATCGCACTCCAGCGGCCACTCGGCGTTGCGTTTAAACGAGCCGCCCGCGCCGGGGGCGTACTCCAGCAGACGATGGATCGTCCTGGCCTCGGCGCCCGTCACCTCGCTGAGGCGTTTGGCGGCGCGGCCCGTGGGCGAGGCAAGCAGCACGCGGTAGCCACGGGCGGCGACGAGAGCAACCACGGTGCGCAAAACGGTGGTTTTACCGGTGCCAGGGCCACCCGTGAGCACGCTGACCTTCGTGGTGAGGGCTACGCGCACGGCCTCCTGCTGGCGCTCGGTGAGCTGCATGCCGCGCCGATCCTCAAGGTGGGCGAAGACTTGGTCCCAGCGCGCCTGGCGGTAGAAGCCGGCGATAGCGGAGGGCAAACGCAGCTGGCGCACAATCGCGGCGGCCACGCCGGTCTCGGCCATGGCGAGCGGGCGCAGGTAGACAGCAGACGGTGAACGGTGGACGGTGGACGGTAGCTCCGCAGGGCCAGACGGTGGTCTGACGACGATCTCGATCTCGCCGGCCTGCGCTGGATCTTCCAGCACCGCGCGCACAAGCGGCGGCTCGACGTTGAGCAAGGCGGCTGCGCGCCTGAGCAGATCTTCGGCGGGGAGGTAGCAGTGGCCATCGTCGGTGGCGGCGCCCAGGCTGTGGCGCAGGCCGGCAGCGATGCGGCGCGGGTCGTCCGGGGCGAGGCCCAGGGCGGCGGCGATCTTGTCGGCGGTGAGAAAGCCGATGCCGTAGACCTCGTCGGCCAGGCGGTAGGGCTCGCTCTGCACGATCTGGATAGCGGCGTCGCCGTACTGCTTGTAGATCCGCACGGCCATGCCGGTGGGCAGGCCGACATCCTGGAGGAAGATCATCACCTCCTTGATGCGCTGCTGCGCGCGCCAGGCGGCCTTGATCAGCTCGACCTTGCGGCGGCCGAGGCCGGGCACCTCGATCAGACGATCCGGCTCGCGCTCGATCACCTCCAGGGTATACTTGCCGAAGGTGTCGGTGATCTTCTGAGCGGTGGCGGGGCCAATGCCTTTGATCAGGCCGGAGCCGAGGTAGCGGCGCACGCCATCGATGGTGGCGGGCATGAGCGTGCGGCAGGTGATCACCGCGAACTGGCGGCCGTGGTCGCGATGCTCCTGCCACTCGCCTTCGAGCAGCAGCGTCTCGCCGGGGCGCACGCCGGCCAGCTTGCCTACGATCGTCACCTGGAAGCGCTTGCCGGCGGGGGTGAGCTTCCCGACGGTGTAGCCGTCCTCCTCGCTCTGGTAGGTGAGCCGGTCGAGGGTGCCTTCAAGGGTATGCATCAGTGCTGAGTGCCGAGTGCTGAGTGCTGAGCGGCGGGACCACGAACGGCGGGACCACGAACGGCGGGACCACGAACGGCGCGAAGGCGGGCGAAGGGCGCGAACGCGAACGGCGGGACCACGAACGGCGTGAAGGCGGGCGAAGGGCGCGAACGCGAACGGCGGGAAGGATGTGGTGCAGTATAGCATTGGTGGTGTGGTTGGGTTCGCGGTGGGTGCGGCGTATGCTTTCGGGCGCGCTCTTGCCTGGCGGTTGAAACCGCAGCGGTCGGGCCTGCGGCCGCGCGTCCGCCTACGCCGACGCATCCGGACCCGCCCGCGCAGGCGGGCGCCGGGCGCACCGCGCCACCACGGCGCGACTTCAGTCGCCCGCCTGCCAACTGTAACGTAGCCCCACCTTCGTGGCCTTCGCGATCCAAACGCTGCGCTTGTCGGCTAGAATGAGGGAGGCGACGCGCAACCTTGCGCCAGGCCCTGCGTACATATCTGTGGAATGAGCCGAGAATCTTTGAATAGTGGCTACTATATGCAATCGCTCACCCGCCTGATCGGCCTCGGCTTCATCCTGCTGACACTGGCCGCCGTGGCTCTGAAGGCTGTTGTGGCCCTGCCCGGCCCGCTCGGCTACGCGCCGGTGAACCTCGGCCTCGGCCCATCCGGCCAGCCGGTCGAGATCGTGATCTGGTACGGCACCGAGAAAAAGCTCTGGCTCGAGGAGTCCGTGCGCCGCTTCGAGCAGTCAGGCGCCACGGTGAACGGGCGCCCGATCAACGTGACGCTTGTAGGCCTTGGCTCACGCGAGATCGCCGACCGTGTGGCCCGCCAGGAGTGGGGCGACGACCCGCGCCCCACCGTGGTAAGCCCCGCCTCTAGCGTCTGGACCGAGGTGCTCGCGGCGGATTGGGCCACGCGCAACGGCGGCCAGATCATTGTGGGCGATGCGCCGCCGCTGGTGCTTACGCCGCTCGTGGCCGTCGTGTGGGAGGAGCGGGCCGCGGTGCTCTTCCCACGTGGCACCGATCAGTTTTGGCAGCAGCTCCACGACGCGCTCGAAAACCCGGAGGGATGGAAGGCGGTGGCGGAGGCCAATGGCTTTGCCCCAGGCACGCCCGAGCACGATAAGGCCCTCGGATGGGGCTTCGTAAAGTTCGGCCACACCTCGCCGCTCACCTCCAACAGCGGCGCCCAGGCGCTGGTGCTTATGTCCTACGGCTTCTACGACAAGACCAGCGGCCTCGTCAGTGCCGATATTCTCAACAAGGAGTATCAGGCATGGATCGAGCAGATGGAGTCGGCCGTGCTCGACTTCGGCGACAGCACCGGCACCTTCATGACCAGCATGGTCCAGTTTGGCCCAAGCAAATACGACCTGGTGCTAGTGTACGAGAACCTGGCGATTGAGAATATCGACGCCGCGCAGGGGCGCTGGGGCCAGCCGCTGCGGGTCTTCTACCCGCCCGCCACTATGTTCAGCGACCACCCGTACGCCATTCTGGGCGACCCGCTGACCACGCCGGAGCAGCGGGCAGCCGCCGAGCGCTTCCGTGACTTTCTGCTGGAGCGGCCACAGCAGGAGCTGGCCTTGCAGTTCGGCTTTCGGCCCGCCGACCCCGGCGTGCCGGTGATGACGAGCAGCCCCAACAACCCCTTCAACAAGTACGCCTCGTACGGCGTGCAGGTGGACATCGCCGAGCAGGTGGAGACACCTTCCGGCGACACGATTGCGACGCTGCTGGAGTTCTGGCGCCGCCAGATCGGCCCAATTGCAGCGCGCTTCGAGGGTGGGAACTAAACTCATGGAGAGGACATCATCGCCATGCGCTGGCGCCTGACACTTCCACTGATCGTCGCGCTGCTGCTCTCGGCCTGCGGCGGCATTAGCAATCTCGGCGGCGGCAACACCATCGAGGTAAGCGTTGTTTACGGCAGCGAGAAGCGGGCCTGGCTGGAGGCGATGACCGAGGCCTTCAACGCCCAGGGCGTGAAAACCGCAGCGGGGGCCACGATCCAGATCAAGGCCACCCCGATGGGCTCCACCGATTCGATGAACCAGATCCTCGCCGGCACGTTCCAGCCCACGGTTTGGAGCCCTGCGAGCGGCATCCTCCTGCCGGTGGCCAATGCGCGCTGGGCTGCCGCGAACGGCGACGCGAAGCTAGTGGGCGATGCGCCGCCCCTGGTGCTCAGCCCCGTGGTGATCGCGATGTGGGAGCCGATGGCCCGTGCGCTTGGCTACCCAGGCAAGCAGCTCGGCTGGGCCGATCTGGCAGAGCTGGCCACCAGCGGCAAAAGCTGGGGCGACTACGGCTTCCCCGAGTGGGGCGACTTCCAGTTCGGCCACACTCACCCGGACTACTCCAACAGCGGCGTTACGAGCATCCTAGCCATGGCCTATGCGGCCACGGGGAAGACCCGCGACCTCACGCTGGCCGATGTGCAAGACCCAAAGACCTACAAGTTCATCCGCGATGTGGAGAGCGGCGTGATCCACTACGGCGAGAGCACGGGCTTTTTTGCCGAGCAGATGTTCACCCGCGGCCCGGCCTACCTCTCCGCCGCCGTGCTTTACGAGAACCTCGTAGTAGACTCCTACAACCGCGAGCGCTACCCCACCATGGGCACGCCGGTTGTGGCGATCTACCCCCGCGAGGGCACGTTCTGGAGCGACCACCCCTACGCCATCCTGAATGCCCCTTGGGTAACGGCGGAGCAGCGCGAGGGGGCGGAGGCGTTCCGCGACTTCCTGCTGGAGCGACCGCAGCAGGAAGCCGCCCTACAGTTCGGCTTCCGCCCCGCCGACCCGACTGTGCCGCTGGGCGCCCCTATCATCCCGGCGAACGGGGTTGATCCGAGCCAGCCCCAGACGCTGCTCGCCGTGCCGAGCGTGCCGGTGATCGAGGCGGTGCAGGCGGCCTGGGTGAGCAACAAGAAGCGCGTGGATGTGCTGGCCGTGCTCGATGTCTCCGGCAGCATGGAGGAGGAGGGGCGGCTGGAGCAGGCCAAAGTGGCGCTGCGCGACTTTATCGGCACGCTCTCCGACGACGACAGCTTCGGGCTGATCACCTTTAGCAACGACGCCAACGTGCTCTCCGAGGTAACTCCGCTCGGGCCGAAGCGCCAGGAAATGCTCGACCGCATCAGCGGGCTGTTCCCGAGCGGCAACACCAGGCTGGTAGACACGGTGCGCGAGGCCTACACGCTGATGAGCGCGCAGCCGGAGGGCGAGCGGATCAGGGCCATAATCGTGCTCAGCGACGGCGCCGACAACCGCAGCGCCGCAAACGCGGTAGACGAGCTGACCACAACGCTCCAGGGCGAGGAAGAGGGCACTAGCATCAAGGTGTTCACCATTGCCTACGGCACCAACAGCGATGTGAACCCCGAGCTGCTTAAGCAGATCGCCACGGCCTCTGGCGCGAAAAGCTATCAGGCCGCGCCCGATCAGATCCAGCAGGTCTATCGCGACATTGCCACGTTCTTCTGAGTGCTGAGTGCTGAACGAAGGGGCAAGATGCCGAACCCATTTCTCTACGCGGCGCGCCAGCCGCTCGCCATGATTGTGCTGCTGTTTGCGCTGCTGGGCGGGGCGCTGATCTACTTGTGGCTGCTGCCGCTGGGGCTGGTGGCCTATGGGCTGATGGTCTTCCTGGGCGGGCGCGACCCGCTGCTTGCAGCGGCCAGCCAGCGCACGCCGCGCCCGCGCATAAGCAGCCCCACCTTCCGCAAGCAGCTCAACGCGGTGGAGCGCACTCAGCAGGAGATCCTGCGCAGCGTGGCCCAGGCCGAGGGGCCGGTTGCGCGCCTGCTCACACGCATCGGCGACCAGACGGGCGAGCTGGTGGAGCAGGCTTACGAGCTCTGCGACAAGGGCCAGGTGATCGAGGGCTACCTGACGCGCGTAAATGTGCAAGAGATCCAGAGCCGCATCAGCGCCACAGATCGCCAGATCGCCGCCACCGCCGACACCTACACGCTCCAGCAGCTTCAGGAGACGCGGGCGGCCCTGGCCGAGAAGCAGCGCAACGCCGCCGACATGATCACCTACAGCGGGCGCATCCAGGCCCAGCTCCAGAACATCCACGCCAGCCTCGACAATGTGCTGGCCGAGACGGTGCGCCTGCGCACTGCCGACATCGTGGCCGCCGACTCGGTGACCAACCAGGTTGCCCAGCGCCTTGCCGATCTTAAGAGCGACATGGACACCTTTCAGCGCGTGCTGGACTCGGCCCTGGCGACGACTACGCCGTAAGGACGACGGTGGACGGTCGTCGGTCGTCTGCGGCACAGGTTTCACCCAACCCCCAACCCCCGCTCCCTGAATGGGCATAGCGTTACCCAGAACGTTTATGCGCGTGCGCGGCGTGCCCCAGGCCGTCTGGACCACGAACGGCGCGAACGGCTGGACCACGAACGGCGCGAACGAGCACGAACGGCGCGAACGCGAAATCGGACGCCCGTGGCCGGATTCGCGATGGGTCGCGCTCGTTCGCGCCTTCGTGCTCCAAAGGGCTCGGGCGTCCCGGCAGATCTGGGTAACGCTATGCCCTGAACGGGCGAGGGGGCTTCCGATTCGGCCAGGGCTCGAGGTCGATGCTTCTGCGCACCCTTCTGCGGCCTGCGGCGGTATACCTTGCGAACATACGTACCCCGCTACTCAAGGAGGCCCCAGATGAGCGACCGCGTTCTCTCCACCGCCGCTGCACGCGACGCGATCACCGCCTTCCAGCGCGTGGTCACCGGCCCGCTGCTCCAGCAGATCAGCGAGCTGAACGCCCAGGGCCAGATCCTGAGCGAGCCCAACAACTGGGATGGCCGCCTGGCCACCGAGTTTCGCGGCCACTGGTCGGAGACGCACCAAAAGCTGCTCGGCATCCAGCAGGCCCTGGAGGAGCTGCGCAGGCAGGTGCTCCAGATCAACCAGAACATCATGCAGGCCGGCGGGAACATGTAGCGTTTGCGCGCCATGCCCTCACCCCCCAACCCCGCTCCCTGAGCGGGAGCGGGGCGTCCCCCAAGCCGTCTGGAACGCGAACGGCGCGAAGGAGCACGAACCGCGCGAACGCCAAACCGCACGGGCGTGGTCGGTTTCGCGGTGGTTCGCCGCCGTTCGCGCGGTTCGTGGTCCAAAGGGCTCGGGCGCCCAGGTAAATGTGGGTAACGCAATGCCCTGAGCGGGAGCGGGCCGCTGATCCCGTCCTGATGCAGAAGCGCCCCTCTCCCTGAAGGGGAGAGGGGCCGGGGGTGAGGGCTATGAGTGAATCCATCGCCATCCAGCTGAGCCACGCGGAGCTGCTGCTGCTGCTGGGCCTGCTGGGCCTGCCAGCGCCGCTCGCGCTTGGCCCGCTGCCCGCCGCCGGCCACGACGCCGGGGTGCGCGAGCAGCTGGCAGGCGCCCTCGTGGGACTCGTCGCCCGTGAGCTTGTGCAGCTCGACGCCAACCCCAGCCAAGCACCCGTGCCCGTGGCGCACCTGGATGCCATACTGCGCACCATCGCGCTTCCCTCCAGCTGCCTGGTTGTGGCCGAGCGCCGGGGCGAGCTGCGCCGCGCCGCGCACCTCAGCGCCCACGCAGGTGCCCTGGTGCTGCATACGAGCCCCATGCCACGCGTGCATCGCCTGGAGCCCATCGCCGATGCGGCCGCCGCCGGGGCGCAGCTCGCCGCCATGCTGGGCGCCCCGTCCGCGCCCATTGGCCTCGCCCTGAGCCTCCCCGCCGAGGCGCTCGCCAGCAGCATCGACGCCGCAGAGGCGGGCGAGGACGCCGCCGCTCATGCCCTGCTCTGCGCGGCGGGCGTGCCGGGCGCCGAGGCCGTGGCCTTCCTCGCAGCCCTGGGCAACGCACCCGCCCGCTTCGCCATCGGCGCGCTGCGAGGCCTGCGCGGCGAGCGGCCCGAGGCCCTGGGCACCCTCGCCATCCGCGGGGCGCACGGCGCGTGGTGGAGCCCAACTGGCCACAGTGGCGGCCCCCTGCGCCTTGCGCCCGTGGCCCCGCACGAGCTGCGCCGCGAGCTTGATGCGCTGCTTGGGTGGATGCTTTGTGGCTGACGGTGGCCGGTGGACGGTGGACGGTGCGAACGTTTGGATCGCGAACGGCGCGAAGTGGCACGAACCACGCGAACGCGCAATTGCAGTCGTGTGATCGGTTTCGCGATGGTTCGCGGCCTTTCGCGCCGTTCGTGGTCCAAAGGGCTCGGGCACCCAGGCAGCTGTGAATGAGAGTGCGAGGTTCTTTCATGCCGACGATTAGCTCAGCCGTCCCGAGCGACCTTGAGCGCTACGCCCGCGCCACGCGCAGCGCGTCGGCGCTGCTAGAGGCCGAGGCGCGTCGGCTGGAGGCGGCGTGCGCCCGCTTCGCCACGCGCTGCACCGAGTATCGCGTCCCCCAGGCCGACGGCCTGGCTGCGCGCATGTTCCTCGTTGCGCGCCACACCGAAGTGCTTGGCATCTGGGTGGAGGGCGCCGCCGTAGCCTTCCGGCAGGCCGACACGGGCGCAGTTAGGGCGCCGCAGCCCGCACTGGGCGGCTTATTCTCAGTGCTCGGCGCCGCCAACGCGCAGTACGGCCCCGATGCAGTGCTAGTGCTGCTCTACGAGGCGCTCTGGCTGCAAAACCCTGCGCGTACTGGCGGCCAACAGAACTTCGATCAGGTTTCCAAGCAGCGCACCTGGAACGGGCTCGCCGCTAGCCTCGATCTGCTGCTCGGCAGCGTCGAGGGCACGCTCACTGTGGCTGGCCCGCTGTGGCCGATCGCAGTGCCCTTGCTGGTTACGGCTCTGGGGCCGGCCCTGGTTGTCTGCGGGCTTGGGGCGGTGGGCCTGAGTATCGTGGGCGACGCGCCCCACTGGGCCTTCCAGCCAGTTGGTGGGCCGGACGATCGCTTTGATCTGATTCAGCGTAGCTTCTGGAATCAGGGCTTTCAGGCGGCCGATCCGCTGCTGCTGCGCCGGGTCGCCGCCAGGGTCGATGCGCTCAACTTGCTGCTGAGCGGGCAGCCCGCCGCGAGCACAGGCAAGCCGCCTTCGGAGCGCACCAGGTTCAACCCGCTTGGCGCCACGGTGAGCGACGCCTACAGCGCGATCAGCTACGCGCCCGATGAGCAGGTGGTGCTGGAGCGGCTCAACAGCGACGGCGAGTATCGTATCAGCTTTGCCGGGCTCGACCCGAGCAAGCCTGGTGCGCCAAACAACTTCGAGGCGGTCATCATCACCGGGTACTTCCCGCCCGAGCAGAACGCCTACTACCAGCATGCGCGTGAGCGTTTCTTTGCGGCCCTGAGGCAGATCCCGCCGGGGAGCGAGCTACACATGCAGGGGCACAGCATGGGCGGCGGCGTGGCGCTGTTGCTGCGCGAGGACCCCGAGGTGCAGCGGCGCCTACGTGAGGCCAACATCAGCGTGCCGTCGCTCACGCTTTACGGCGCCGTGGTGCCGACCCAGGTGCAGTTCCAGCCCGTGCTTCCCGCCGACGGCCCCTTCGCCAGCACCGAGCTGCGGGCCTTTGTGCACCATAGCGACAGCCTGGCGCTCAATGTGGGCGCAGGCTACGAGGGCTACGCCGCAGTGCAGCTGATCGGCGGGAGCGTGGTGGACGCGCCAGCTCACGCCCACACCGACTACGGCGAGCAGGAGCATTACGCGGGCGTGTCGGACGAGCTCACGCTGCTGCCCTACGAGATCGATCCAGCATATTACGAGCGCACGGTGCCTGGTATCCTGCCCGCGCCAATTGAGCCAATTGAGCTGCCGCCCATTCCGCTTGCCTGGGTGTAGGCGCGTGTAGAAAGCTTCTCCCATGACCTACCACGACGAGCCGAACTGGAAGGATGTGCGCTGGGATCATGGCGCGGCAGACGAAGCCGCCGCTGCGCTGCGCCGCGCCGCCGCCGAGCTCGAGCGGGCCCGCGACGACGACGCCCGCCTCGCCATGGTGGCCGCGACGGAGTGGCGCGGCGACAGCCGTGAGGACTTCGAGCGGCGCCGCCGCCCGTTGCACGCCGAGCTGGGCGATCTGGCGGCGGCCTGCCGCGACGCAGCCGAGCACGTGCGCCGGGCCAGCGCCCAGGCCAGCGCGGAGCAGCGCCGCCGCGAGGCCGAGCGCGAGGCGTGGGAGCGTGAGGAAGAGCGCCGCAGGAGGTCCACCGTTGCGTGACCAGAGCTACAACCGCCCGCCCCGCGTGCGCCCCCACTGGCCCGCCGAGACGGTGGAGCTGCCCGAGCCGCCTGCCCCGCCCACGCCGACCCGCACCGAGTGGGTTAACCTTGCGCTGCCCATGGCCGGCGCGGGCGTCTTCGCCGGGGCCGCCACGCTCAACGGCGGCAACCCGCTGCTTGTGGCGCTGCCCACAGGCGCCATGGCGTTGCTCGGCATCGGGGCGGGCCTGCTGACACAGCGCGGCGCCGCCCGCCGCGCCGCCGCCGAGCACGCCGGGCGCCGGGCGCTCTTCGAGGATCAGCTGGAGGCCGGGCGCACGCGCCTGCGCCGCCTCCACGAGCAGGAGCGCGACGCCCGCCTGCTGCTCGGCCCCGACCCGAGCGAGCTGCTGCTGATCGTCGGCGCCGCCGGCGAGCTCGCGCCCGAGCCGCGCCTCTGGGAGCGCCGCCCCAGCGACGACGACTTCCTCGACCTGCGGGTTGGCAGCGGCAGCCTGCCCGCCGCCAGCCAGGCCCGCGTGCCCCCGCCGGCCCGCGACAGCGCCGTGGACCGCCGCCTCTACCGCACAGCCGCCGAGTACGCCACGCTGCGCCAGGTGCCGATCACGCTGCCCCTAGCACAGCTTGGCTCGCTTGGCCTCGCCGGCCCGCGCCCGGCCACCGCCGCGCTCGCCCGCGCCATGCTCTGGCAGGCCGCCGTGCTCCACGCCCCAACCGACCTGCGCATCGCCGCGCTCTGTGCCCCTGTGGCGGCCCCTGAGTGGGAGTGGCTGCGCTGGCTGCCGCACTGCGTGCCGCTCGGCAACGACCCCTCGCCCACCGCACGCATGCTCGCCGGCCCGCCCGAGCTCGCCGCCCGCCTTGTGAGCGAGCTGCTCGACCAGCTGAGCCGGCGGCGCGAGCAGGGCGCCCGCGAGGGCGAGGCCACGCTCTGCACGCCGCGCCTACTGCTGCTCGTGGATGGCGTCGAGCAGCTGCGCGCCCACCCCGCCCTGGCCGAGCTTGTGCGCCACGGCGGCGCCCTCGGCATCGTCACGCTGCTCGTGGTGCCCAGCTGGCCGCAGATCCCCGAGGCCTGCGCGGCTATGCTGGAGCTGGAGGAGCACGGCGCCCGCTGGACGCGCGCGGGCGACCAGTGGCCGCGCGACCGCTTTGCGCCCGATGGGGCCGACCTGCCGCAGAGCGACCGGCTCGCCCGTCGGCTTGCCGGGGTGCGCCTGCTGGAGAGCGGCGGCGCCCAGGCCATCCCGCGCGCCGTGCGGCTCTTCGATCTGCTTGAGCTGACAGGGCTGGCCGAGCTGGAGCGCCCGCGCTGGTGGGACGAGCCGCTGGCCACGGCCTGGCGCCCCGACGTGCCGATCGGCGCCGTGGCGGACGGCCAGCCGATCTACCTGGACCTGAACGAGAATCGTCACGGGCCACACGGTATTATTGCGGGGGCCACGGGCGCGGGCAAAAGCGTGCTGCTCCAGAGCGTGATCGCCGCCCTGGCCGTTACGCACGCCCCAGAGCGGCTCCAGCTACTGCTGATCGACTTCAAAGGCGGCGCTGCGCTGATGCTGTTCACGCCGCTGCCCCACACTGCCGGCATGGTGACGGATCTGGAGGGGCGTCTTGCCGAGCGCGCGATGACGGCGATCAAGAGCGAGCTGCGGCGGCGCAAGCGCCTGCTCAAAGACGTGGCGAGCGAGCACGGCGTGAAGGTGGAGAACATCGCCGACTACCGCGATCTGGCGGCGCAGCGCGGCCTGCCGCCGCTGCCCAATCTGCTGATTGTCGTGGACGAGTTCGACGAGCTGGCGCGCAGCTACCCGGAGTTCGTGGCCGAGCTGATCCGCGTGGTGAAGCAGGGCCGCTCGCTGGGCGTGCATCTGCTGCTGGCGACTCAGCAGCCCGCCCGCGCTGTGAGCGACGAGATCCGCAGCCAGCTGAAGTTCTTCATCGCCCTGCGCCTCGGCGGCGCCGACGACAGCCGCGAGATGCTGCTCAAGCCCGACGCAGCCTTTCTGCCCACCGATATCCCTGGCCGGGCCTACTTCCGCGTGGGCAGCGAGGTGCGCCTGATGCAGGTGGCCCAGGTGACGGGGCCGCATCGCCCTGGCGGTGGCGCCGCCGCCGGCCCGCGCGTGAGCTTCCTGCACGAGGGGCGCGAGCGACCCGTGGCCGCGCCGCCGCCTGGCGCGGGCGAGCGCGAGACCGACCTCGATCTGCTTGTGCGCGGCCTGCGCGCCGCCGCCGTGCTGCGTGGCCCCGCCTTCCCTGGCTGGAGCCCGGCGCAGATCTGGCAGCCACCGCTGCCCGCGCAGCTTGCGCTCGCGACGCTGGAGTCGCCAGGCACTGGAGACGGTGGACGATGGACGGTGGACGGTGCCAGGCGCTCAGCTTTATCGTCTGAGGGATTGTCCGCTGGAGGTAGCTGGATGCGCCAGCCGATCGGGCTACTCGACATGCCGCAGGAGAGTCGCCGTGAGCCGTTCGCGCTGGCGCTGGTGGAGGGACACGCGGCGATTGTCGGGGCGCCGGGCAGCGGGAAGACAACCCTGCTGCGCACGCTGCTGCTCGGCCTGGCCACGCGCCACGGCCCGCGCGAGCTCTGGTGCTACCTGATCGACGCGGGCGGCCAGGGGCTTAGCCCGCTCGCGGGGCTGCCCCAGGTTGGCGCCCACATCCAGGCCCGCGAGCGCGAGCGGGTGCGCCGCCTGATCCGCATGCTCGACGCCACGATCCGTGAGCGCCAGGAGCTGCTGCGCGCCGCCGACGCCCCCGATCTGCTGGCCTACAACGCCCGCAGCGCGGCGCGCCTCCCCGCCATCCTCCTGGTGATCGACAAGCTGGCCGTGCTACGCGAGGAGTTTCGCGACGGCCACGGCGACGGCGAGCTGCTCGACGATCTTGCGCGCATCGCGCGCGGGGGCCGCCCGTTTGGTGTGCATCTCGTGCTGAGCGCCGACCGTGGGGCCGACCTTGGCTACAAGCTGCTGGCGCTGCTGGAGACGCGCGTAGCGCTGCGCCTGCCCGAGCTGCACGATTACGCCGAGCTGCTCGGCGTGCGGGTGAGCACGCAGATCCCCGCCACCGTACCTGGCCGCGCCCTGGTTGCCCACGCCGATTACGGCGCGCTCGATATGCAGGTGGCGCTCCCGCTGCTAGACGATGGCGCCAGCGAGGAGCGCAGCGGGGCCTTCGACGCGGATCTCACCGCCGAGCTGCGCGAGCGCGTTGGCGCCCTGGCCACCCACTGGCGCGAGCAGGGCGCCGCACACGGGCC
>JAYUYB010000889.1:0-2471 GCA_043752655.1 Chloroflexota bacterium | reverse complement strand
CCGTCCACCGTCCACCGTCCACCGTCCACCGTCCACCGTCCACCGTCCAACCACATATCCGCCCCAGGAGCGCCCAATGCCCATCACCCGTGCGCCCTTTGGCTCCACCCACATCGGCGCAGCCGTGGAGCTGTACACGCTCACTAACGCGGCCGGCGTCGAGGCCCGTGTGGCAACCTATGGCGGCACGCTCGTAGGCCTGCTGGCCCCGGATCGCCACGGCAAGCGCGCCGACCTGCTGCTCGGCTTCGACAGCCTTGCGGGCTACCTCGGAGCGCACCCCTACTTCGGCAGCGTGATCGGCCGCTACGGCAACCGCATCGCCCGTGGCCGCTTTACGCTGAACGGCGTGCCCTACACGCTCGCCATAAACAATCGCCCAAACCACCTTCACGGTGGCCCCGGCGGCTTTCACACGGCGCTCTGGCACGCGGAGGTGCAGGGCGAGCAGCTGGTGCTGAGCCACCACAGCCCTGCTGGCGAGGAGGGCTACCCCGGCGCGCTCAGCGTACAGGTGAGCTACAGCCTCAGCGATGCGGGCGAGCTGCGGCTCGACTACCTCGCCACCACCGATGCGCCCACGGTGCTGAACCTCACCAACCACGCCTACTTCAACCTCGCGGGCGGCGGCTCCATCTTGGGCCACGAGCTCCAGCTAGACGCCGGGCAGTTCCTGCCTGTAGACGACGCCCAGATTCCCACGGGCGAGCTGCGGCCCGTTGTCGGCACGCCCATGGACTTTACGGCGCCCACGCTAATCGGCGCCAACATCGACGCAGACGACGAGCAGCTACGGGGCGCGAACGGTGGCTTCGACCACTGCTGGATCTTCGGGCACGGGGGCGATCTTGGGCGGGCCGTGGCGCGCGTGCGCGAGCCGGGGAGCGGGCGCGTGCTGGAGCTGTTTACCACCCAGCCGGCAGTGCAGTTCTACACAAGCAACTTTCTGGACGGGGATCTGCGCGGCAAGGGCGGGCAGGTCTACCAGAAGCATGGGGCCTTCTGCCTAGAGACCCAGCACTACCCCGACGCGCCAAACCAGCCCGCCTTCCCCTCCACCGTGCTGCGCCCCGGCGAGCAGTACCAGCACACCACAATCTACCGCTTCAGTACAGAGTAGCGGCGCGATATAGCGCGCCCGTACGGCTAGTAAGGGCAATCGGCAGGCTCGGCGGCGCTGCCAAGGTTGGTAACGCAGAACACGGCGGGGTGCAGACGAGCGGAGCCGCGCAGGAGGCGCATCAGCGCGATAAACGGGGCGAACACGAGCTTGGAAAACACAAAAACTCCATCACTCGAACAGCTCGCCAGGAAGAGTGAAACCTGCGGCGAGCGAGCCGTTCTATGCCAATATAGTGTAGTCGCCAGCGGCGAGCCACAGCGCCAGCATAACACAGCGCGTCACACAGGCGGATCAGCCCCAAGCCTGAGCCAGATGATCATAGGTAGCCCATGCTCAGGGCGGTAGCGCCGAGCCCAAGGAAGAGCGCAAAGCCGCAGACATCCGTCACCGTAGTCACAAAGATCGACGAGGCGAGGGCCGGGTCGATCCGCAGCGCCTTGAGCGAGAGCGGTACCAGCACGCCCGCCAGCGAGGCCATGATCAGGTTGCCGAGCATGGCCACCCCGATCACCACGCCCAGGCCCACGCTGCCCTGCCAGAGCCAGCCAATCACGCCCACCAGCAGCCCGATCGTGAGCCCGTTACAGACGCCGATAAACAGCTCGCGCAAAAACGTGCGGCGCGCGTTGTGGAAGCTCACCTCGCCCAGGGCGAGCGAGCGCACGATGAAGGTGAGCGTCTGCGTGCCGGCGTTGCCGCCCTGCCCGGCGACCACGGGCATGAAGGCGGCCAGCACGGCGGCCTGTGCGATCACGCTCTGGAAGCGGCTCACCACGGCGGCGGCAAGAAAGGCTGTGGCCATATTGATCATCAGCCAGAAGACCCGGTCCCGCGCGGCGCGGGCCAGCGGGCGCTCCAGCTCCTCGTCGGCGGCCACACCCGCGAGGTGATACATATCCTCGGTGGCCTCGTCCTCTACGGCGCTGAGCAGCTCGGTGGCATCGAGGCTGCCCACCAGACGGCCAGCCTCATCGACCACCGGCAGCGCGAGGAAGCCCGAGTCGCCGAGGATGTGGGCCTGCTCCTCGGGGGGCATGGCGTACGGCAGCGTCACCACCTCGCGGCTCATCATGCTGTCGAGGCGCGTGGTGGGGGCGGCGGTCACCACCTGGCGCAGGCTGACCACGCCCACCAGGCGATCTTCCTCGCCGGTGACAAAGAGGTAGTAGACACTCTCGTCGCCGGGCCGCATCATGCGCAGGGCGTCGATCACCTGCTGGGCCGTGGCGTGCTTTGGGAAGCTCAGGGCGGGGGCGTAGAGCAGCTCGCCCAGCTCGGGCGCGCTGCCGTGGAAGGTGGGGCGGATGCTGGGCGTGCGGAGTGGGCCGCGCTCGGTGGCGTTGCGGAT
>JAYUYB010000888.1:0-6306 GCA_043752655.1 Chloroflexota bacterium | reverse complement strand
CTGGAGACAAGGAGACCGGGAGCGCCTAACGGAGTACGAGGGGTCTCTCCCGGTCTCCTTGTCTCCTTGTCTCCTTGTCTCCCGGTCTCCTTGTCTCCCGGTCTCCTTGTCTCCTTGTCACCTTGTCTCAACTAACAGGCAGCGCGACGTGCCCCGCCACCCGGCCAACCGCATCCACCGCGCGCCCGACCCCATCCTCAGCCTGTAGCTGCGCCGCGAGCTCGGCTGCCCGGGCCTGCATCGCATCGTCGGTGAGCAGCTGGCGAAACGCCGCAGTCAGCCCCTCCACGCTCAGCTTCTTCTGGGGGATGGGCTGCGGCCCGGCGCCGAGGGCAGCCACGCGCCTGCCCCAGAAGGGCTGATCGACCAGGAAAGGGCAGATCAGGCTGGGCTTGCCGGCCCGCAGGCCCGCGGCGACGGTGCCGACACCCCCATGGTGGACGACCGCGGCCATTCGCGGGAAGAGCCAGTCGTGGGGGGCCCCGGCGATGCTCAGGATGTGGGGCACCCCCTCGGCCAGCGCGAGCCCGCCCTGGCCCGTGGCGATCACACCGCGCGCCCCGGCCCGCGCAAGGGCCTCGACGACCATCCGCCCCTTGGCTGCCGCGTCCTCGCTCGCCATGCTCCCGAAGCCCACATAGATTGGGGCGGGCCCGGACGCCAGAAACGCCTCCAGATCGGCCGGAGGCTTGTAGCCCGGCGCCTCGTCGAGGAACCAGAAGCCGCTCACCACCGTGCGCTCGTCCCAGTCGGCGGGGCGCGGCAGCAGCACCTCGCTGAAGCCGTACAGCGTCATGGCGGGGCGCTGCTCGCGGGCAGGTGGCAGGCCCAGCGCCTCGCGGCGCCAGTCGTTGACCAGACCCTTGAACGGCGCGACCGTGGCGGCGAGCAGCGCCTGGTGGCTCAGGCGGTTCAGTGCCGGGCCAAGGCTCGCGGCGGGCACAATCGGGCTCGGGAAGGCCGCTGTGGGCGAGAACATGGGCACCGGGTGCGCGATGATGGCCGGCACGCCGAGCTTCTCGGCGATATGGGCCCCACCGAGGGCCTTGGGGTGGTGGAGGATCAGCTCCGCGTCCTGCGCCGAGCGCCACAGATCGTCCAGCAGCTCGCGCAGCATCGGCCGCACCTTCTGCATCATAGTCAGCGGGTTACCGCCCGCCAGCACGCGCTTGCCCTCCGGCGTATCGAGCAGGCTCAGAAAATCTGCACCAACAGAGCGGAACGGCACGCCCGCCTTTGCGGCAAGCCCGGCGAACGAGGCGCTGCTGATCAGCTCCGCGTCGTAGCCGGCCGCCCGCAGCCCCTTCGCCAGCGCAACGTACGGCCGCACGTCGCCCTGGGTGCCCACCGTGATAATCAGCGTCTTCATGCTTGTTCCCTCTCGGCCAGCAGGCCGCGCTTCAGAATGCGGATGACAGTGTCGAAGATCTGCTCCACCTCGGGCCGGTTGAAGCTGGCGGGGTCGCCCAGGGCGGCCTCCTCGGCGCTCAGGCCCAGTCGCGCCGTCACCAGCGGTCCCACGCCGTTGAGCATGGCGCCAACCAGCGCGCCCGCGAGCTCGGGGTCGAGATCTGGCGCAAGGGTGCCGGCGGCAATGCCGTGCTCGATGAGCAGGCGGAAGTGGCCCCCGCTCGCCACCTGGCCACGCCGCTCTAGCTCCTCGCGAAAGGGGTGCTGCTCCACGTAGGCACGCCGCAGCAGCCGGCTGTGCAGCGGCAGCAGGAGCGCGGCCCGGGTGCTGGCGCTCATCTGGCGGCGTAGCAGCTCGAAGAAGTCGCCCCCTGTGGCCTCTGGCTCCAGCCCGCGCAGCCGCTCCAGCAGCTGCTGGCCGGCGTGTTCCACCAGGAAGAGGAACAGGTCGCCCTTGTCGGCGAAGTACTGGTAGAGGCTGCCCTTGGCGATGCCCGCCCGCGCGACGATCCGCGACACCGAGGCGCCTGCATAGTCGTTGTCGGCGAATTCCTCCAGGGCGATTGCGATCAGTGCCTCGCGCTTGGGCGCCGGGAGATTCCAGAAGGTCTGTGTTGGCATAGGATTTCTGTATGACCGCCCAGTCATATGACTGATCGGTCACATTATAACACACCGCTCGCCCCGGCCATCGTACGCAAGGCGGATAGCCCGTCGCCCTAGCCCCTTGTCCCCCTCCGCTCCGGGTGCTATACTCGCCTCACATCCGCCCACCCCCAGCGAGCCGCCGTGGATACAGCCCTGGCCGCAGATCTGGAGCTCAGCCTACGCCCCCGGGGCGACGGCACATGCGCCTTCGACATGCGCTTCCGCGAGCCCGACGGCGCCGTGGACGTGCGTCCCGCGGCTGGCGACCTCGACCCGGTACGCCTCGACGAGGCCGCGCTCCTGGAGGTGGCCGACGACCCGGAGCGCTACGGGCAGCTACTCACCGCAGCGCTCTTCGCCGATCCCCAGGCCACAAAGCTCTACGCCCAGGCCCGCGCCGTAGCCGCCTCGAAGGGCACGCCGCTCCGCGTTCGTCTTAGCTTCGAGCCAGGCCCCGGCCTCCCCGCCGACTTGCGCTGGGAGACGCTGCGTGACCCCGAGGGCGGGCGCCCCCTGGCCCTCGCCGAGGATGTGCTGCTCTCGCGCTATCTCGCCGGCGACGATTGGCGCCCCGTGCGCCCGCGCCCCCGCGCCGCGCTGCGCGCCCTGGTGGTGATCGCCAACCCGAGCGACCTGGCCGACTACGCGCCTGGCGGCCGCCCCCTCAGCCCTGTCGATGTTCCAGGCGAGCTCGCGCGCGCCCGCGCTGCCCTGGGCGAGATCGCCGTCACCGCCCTCGCCTCTGGCGGCCAGGCCACGCTGGAGCGCATCGTCGCGGCGATGCGCGACGGCTACGACATCCTCTATCTCGTGTGCCACGGCGCCCTCACCGGGGGCGAGCCGCGCCTCTGGCTGGAGGACACGCGCGGCCTCTGCCAGATTGTCGCGGGCGCCGAGCTGGCTAGCCGCGTCCGCGAGCTGCGCCAGACCCCGCTCCTCGTCGTCCTCGCCTCGTGCCAGAGCGCGGGCGGCGCCGAGCCCGCCACCGCCGACGGGGGCGCCCTCGCCGCGCTGGGGCCACGCCTCGCCGCAGCCGGTGTGCCCGCCGTCCTCGCCATGCAGGGCGACATCTCCATGGCGACGCTGGCCGCCTTCACGCCCGTCTTCTTCACGGAGCTGCGCCGCGACGGCCAGGTGGACCGGGCCGCCGCCGCCGCGCGCGCCGCCGTGGCCGCCCGCCCCGACTGGTGGGTACCGGTGCTGTTCCTGCGCCTCCGCGACGGGGCCATCTGGGAGCAGGCCCGCCCGCGCTTGTCCCTCGCCCGGCGCCTGCTCTTCGCTGCCGGCGGCGCGGTGCTGCTTGTCGGCGCCCTGTTTAGCATCGCCATAGGGAGCGGCCTCATCGCCGCGCCCGCCCGCCCGACTGTTGCCACCGTCGGCCCACCTGTGATGGGCGGCAACCTCAATATCGCCGTCGCCCGCCTCGGCTCTAGCGACGACGGGCGCGGTGCCACCCCCGAGGGCGATCGGCTCGCCCAAAGCTTTGCCGCCGACCTCCAGGCGGGGCTCACCCGCCCCGGCGTCGAGATCGTGTATCTCCCAGAAAGTGGCTGGTCCGCTGGCGCCAACCCCGTCGCCCTGCCCGACGAGGCCCAGGCGTTCGCCGACGCCACAAACGCCGACGTCGTGGTGTACGGTACTGTGGCCTACAACCAGCAGACCGATACGACCAGCCTGACGCCGCGTTTCTACCTCGCGCCGCGCAAGCTGTTCTTCGACGCCGGTCCGCAACTCGTCGGCCATCACCAGTTTGGCGCGCCGCTCGCCCAGCGCGGCCGGCTGAGCAACGGGCTGACAATGGAGCGCCTGCGTGTCACCCTCGCCGACCGGACCGCCGCCCTGCTCAAGGTCTTCGATGGTCTCGACGCCTTTGTGCTCGGCGAGTATCAGCTCGCGGAGCAGGCCTTCGCCGCCGCCGACAGCACCGGCGCCCTCGGCGACGATACGGGCCGGGCCTTGATCTACCTGCTGCGTGCCACAGCGGCCGGCCGGAGCTCCGATGGCGCAGCAGGCGTGGCACTCGACCAGGCCGAGCGCTATTACGGCGAGATGCTCGCGATCAGCCAGCGCTCCGGCGATGGGGCCGCCACCGCCCGCGCCCGCCTCGGCCAGGCGGCGGTGGTCTTCGCCCGCGGCCGGAGCTGCACGGACGAAACGGCGCCCTTTGTTACGCAGTCGATCGCCCTGTACGAGGAGGCAGCCCGCACGCTGATGTCAGACGACGCCCCGCGCGCCGACATCGATGCCTGGTCGCGCTTTGGCCAGGGTCGCAGCCACTACTGCCTCGCTGACGCCGCATACCGCGCCGAGCCGCAGCGCGCGACGCAGGAGCTCCAGCTGGCGTGGGACCTGCTGAACAGCGTGATCGGTGCCTACACTTCGTCCGAAGGCCCTACCCGCGATAGGCTGCGCTACTTCGCCGCCGAGGCGTATATGTCGCTCGGCGGCGTCCATACGCTCCGCGCCGTCTTGCCTGGGGGCCATAGCGACGCCCTCGTTCGCGCACGTGAGGCGTTTGAAGGCGCGGCGAACACCACGACCGACCCCGCCCGCCGCACCTACGCGACGCTGCAGATCGCTTATGTCGCCCTGCGCCAAAACGACTGCGCCGCCGGCGACGAGGCCATCAACCGCGCCATTCAGATCGAGCGGGGCAGCCGACAGGGCGATGCCAGCCCGCAGGATTGGCAACTGATCGACGACCGCTGGCCTGCGGTCGACGCCGCCCGCGCTGCGGCGGGCTGCCAGGGTCCATTACCCACGCGGTAGCAACTGCAAGCGCCGCAGACCTGCGCGCCCTTTCTATGCTGTGATGCCGCAATGTGATGCGGCCGACGGCGGTCCAAAATCCAAAATGAGGAGACGCTTATGTCAATCGATCCTCGTCGCGCCCTGGCAGCGTTCGCTGTAGTCGTCCTACTCGGCGGTGTTGGAGCCCTCCAGGTTGCCGCACAGGGCGACCAGCGCTGCTTCCCCGAGACCAACCTCTGCATTTCTGGCCCCATCCGCACCTACTGGGAGCGCAACGGCGGCCTGCCAGTCTTCGGCTACCCGATCACCCCGCTCCAGAGCGAGCGCGTCGAAGACTGGACTGGCCCGGTGCAGTGGTTCGAGCGCGACCGCCTGGAAGATCACAGCTCCGAGGGGATCAGCGTTCTGGCCGGCCGCCTGGGCGTCGAGCGCCTCGCCCAGGTTGGGCGCCCCTGGCAACCCCGCGCATCCCAACCGCCAGCTCCTGGCTGCGCCGCCTTCACAGAAACCGGCTACGCCATGTGCGGCGGCTTTCGCGCTTACTGGGAGCGCAACGGCGGCCTCGCCCGCTTTGGCTTCCCGATCACCGACGAGCTCGACGAAGTGATTGAGGGCAAGCCGTACCGCGTGCAGTACTTCGAGCGCCGCCGCATGGAGTATCACCCCGAGTTCGGGCCAGGCACGGTGCTGCTCGGCCTGCTCGGGCGCGATGTGCGCGGTCGCGGTCCAACTCCGCCGCCGCCGCCCCCCGCTGCGACGCGCACAGTCGCCCCCACGCGCACGCCCACCGCCGACGACCTCGGCGTGGCCGGCAATGTCGGCAGCTTCGACAACGGCGGGATTGTCTGCGACGACGGCGCGATCATTATCGACGGCACGCAGTCTGGCGACCTCGGTCTATTCGCAGGCCTCGAGTCGCCCTGCGTGATCGACGTTCTCTTTGAGCAGTTCCAGCCGGGCCAGCGGATCGAGGCCCTGCTGCGCGCCCCCAACGGCACGCCCTTCGCCGAAAAGTCACTCGTCGCCGAGGGCGGCACCGCCCTCTGGCAGCTCGAGATTCTGCTCGGCGCCCCCGACGGCACCTACACCCTTGAGATCGCACCCGAGGGCGGCGCCCCGCTCAGCACGGCCCTAACGGTGCGGCGCCCCGAAGGCGCGCGCGCCCTGGTGCTGCCCATCGCCGGCGACCTGCGCGACACCTTCCGCGTCTTCATCTCAGGCCTGCCAGCGGACCAACAGTATGAGCTCTTCCTGTACCGCCGCCAGGGGAGCGACGGCACCACAGCAGAGTTTGTGCGCCCCCTTGGCACGGCGCGAACCAGTGGGCGCGGCGAGGGCGAGCTGCGCTTCACCATGCAGCCGGGCGACGGGTCGGCGATCTACCAGGCAGGCTATTTTGTGCCGCCCGGAACTTCCCAAGGGATCGCGGCATGCACCGCCGACCCACGCCAGCCAGGCGGCTTGTTCTGCTTCGAGACCTTTGAGTTCAACCCGTAG
>JAYUYB010000887.1:0-6308 GCA_043752655.1 Chloroflexota bacterium | reverse complement strand
TCTACAGGTATGGAGGGCCGCATTTTCCGCCCGTTTTTGCCCTGGGTGGCGCCGCCGCCGCACAATCATATCCCGTGTAGAACATAATCCTCACTTGCCGAATAGCTTCTGTGCGCGTAGGATAGTGGTAGCCATACTCGCCACCCTATGCACCGCCAGGAGCCTTGATGAGCGTCGTTGTTTTTGGCAGCATCAATATGGATCTGGTGGCCCACGCGCCTCGCCTGCCCGCCCCCGGTGAGACGGTGGCGGGCCAGCTGTTTTTCACGGCGCCGGGCGGCAAAGGCGCCAACCAGGCCGTAGCCAGCGCTCGCCTCGGCGCCCCAACGCTCATGGTGGGCCGCGTGGGCGATGACGCCTTGAGCGCCCAGCTGCGCGCCGCCCTGCGCGCCGCCGGTGTGGACGACAGCGCGGTGCTCACCACCCCTGGCGCCTCCGGCGTGGCGCAGATCGCGGTAGACGAGCGGGGCCAGAACACGATTATCGTAGTACCTGGCGCCAATGGGGCCGTCGGCGCCGCCGACATCGCGCGTCTGGAGCAAAGCCTCCCCGGCGCGCGGGCGCTGCTGCTCCAGCTAGAGGTGCCCACGCCTGCCGTGCTCGCCGCAGCCGCAGCCGCGCGGCGCCACGGCGTGACGGTGATCCTCGACCCCGCCCCGGCGCCCGCTGGCGACCTTCCCCCGGAGCTCTACCGCCTCGCGGCGATCATCACGCCCAACGAGAGCGAGGCGGCCGCCCTGGTGGGATTCCCCGTAAACGACGACGCAGCGGCGGCGCGGGCGGCGGCGCTGCTCCATGCGCGCAGCGGCGGCGCGGTGATCCTCAAGCTTGGCGCGCGCGGCGCGCTGCTGCTCGGCCCCGACGGGCTGGAGCGCCTTGCGCCCTTCCCGGTGACGGTCGTGGACACAGTGGCTGCGGGCGACGCCTTCAACGGTGCCCTGGCCGCCGCGCTGAGCGAGGGGCGTCCGTTGGTACAGGCTGCTCGATTGGCCATGGCCGCCGCCGCGCTCGCGGTGACGCGCCCCGGCGCGCAGGAGGCCATGCCCACGCGGGCCGAGGTGCTGCGCCTGCTAGGCGAGGGCGAATAATGGCACGCCTCTTGCAAGATAAGCAGTTTGCTTACCCCCATTGGCTAGCATAGTATCCCTGTGCCGCGCACGGCACGCGTGATCAGCAACGAGAGCAGGGCAGCTATGCGGAAAATCCTGATCGCCGAAGACGACCCCACCATCGCCGAGATGATCCGTGATGTGCTGACCGATGAGGGCTACAGCGTGGTTCACGCCCGCGATGGTGTCGACGCCCTGGCGCGGGCGAGCGAGGCGGACTACGATCTGCTACTGGCCGACCTGATGATGCCGCGCATGGATGGGCGCGGGCTGCGCGAGGCGCTGGCAGGCGACCCGGCTACAGCGCGGCTGCCCGTGATCCTGATGAGCGCCACCTCGAACCTGCTCTCCAGCGACCGGGCGAACTTCGCCGCGCTGCTGCCCAAGCCGTTTAACCTGGATACCCTGAGTGAGCTTGTGGCGCGCCACACGGAGCCGCTTGCGTAACCAAGTGCTTGCGCTTGCTGCGAGGCGCGCTCAGGGCAGCGGGATAGTGGCTGCCACGCGTGTGCCGCGCCCAATCGCGCTCTCGATCCCGAACTCGCCGCGCAGCAGCATCTCCACCTGCTGCCGCATGCTGGCGATGCCCATGTTGCGCCGGGCGCTGGCGTTGGCGAGCGTATCGTTCACGTGGAAGCCGCTGCCATCGTCCTCGATCAGGATCTGTAAGGCCTGGCCGGAGTTATCGAGCAGCACGCGCACCTGATTGGCTCCGGCGTGCTTCACGACATTGTTCAGCGCCTCCTGCACAAAGCGGAAGATCGTCACCTCGTAATGATTGGGCAGGCGCTGCTCCATGTTCTGCACCATAAGATTGACCTCGATCCCGCCCTTCTCGCCGAACTGGGTGGCGTAGCGGCGCAGTGTCGGCACGAGCCCCAGGTCGTCTAGGGTCATCGGGCGCAGGTCGAAGATCAGCTTGCGCGTGTCCTGGAGCGTGGTGTTGATCGCTGTCTTCAGGCTGTTGAGCTCGGCGCGGGCCTGGTCGAGATCGTGGTCGATCAGGCGCTGGCAGATCTCGGCCCGCAGCACCAGATTGCTCATCGACTGGGCGGGGCCATCGTGCATCTGGAGCGAGAGGCGCAGGCGCTCGCTCTCCTGCGACTGAATAATCCCGCCGATCATCGTCTCGGTGTCCACACCGCCCGAGCTGGACTGCCCCTTGCCGCCAAGCTTGCCGTCTGCGCTCACATCTTCCAGCAGCACGACCATATTGCTCAGCTGGGTTTGGCGCAGCTTCAGCGCATCGCGGCGGCCCTGCACCTGCTCCAACTGGCCGCGCATAATCTGGAGGCGCATCTGCACCTCCTGGGCGGTGGTGTAGAAGCTCTTGATCTCGTCTTTGCTGTACCGCTCGATGTTCACCTCCAGATCGCGCACGCGGTTCGAGACCGAGAGCTCGCGCTGGGACAGCTTCTCAACCTCGACGGTGCTCTGGCGCACCAGCACCTCCACCTCCTGGACCTCGCGGCGGGTACGCTCCAGCTCGTTGCGGTAGGTGGTAAGGGCCTCGTCGATCTTTTGTGTGATGTCGTCGCCTGGCACCGGGGCCTCCTTGGGCTGTGCGCCCGCCTCTCCCACGTAGGTAGAGTATTATATCATTCCGAGCCGCAGTCGCCAGACATTTACCAGGGCCTCGAGCACAATGCGCCGCGACATCTTCGACTTACCGACGCGCCGGTCGGGAAAGATGATCGGCACCTCGGCGATGCGGAAGCCCGCCTTATGGGCTTTGTAGGCCATCTCGACTTGGAAGGCGTAGCCGTTCGAGCGCACCCTGCCAAGCTCCAGCTGCTCCAGCACGGCGCGGCGGTAGCAGCGAAAGCCGCCAGTGGCGTCGGCCACGGGCAGCCCCAGGATAAGGCCAGCATAGATGTTGCCGCCCCGGCTGATCAGGCGCCGCAGCAGGCCCCAATCGGTGGTGCCGCCCCCTGGCACGTAGCGCGAGCCGATCACCAGGTCGGCGCCGACCGCGACGGCCGCGAGCAGATCGGGCAGGTAGCGCGGGTCGTGCGAGAAGTCGGCGTCCATCTCGCAGATCAGCTCGGCGCCCTCGGCAAGCGCGCGCCGAAAGCCGGCGATGTAGGCGCTGCCCAGGCCCTGCTTGCTGGAGCGCGAGAGTAGGCCAACGCGCGGATCGGCCGTCGCGAGCGCGCCTACCAGGGCGCCCGTGCCGTCAGGCGAGCCGTCGTCCACCACAAGCACTCGGAAACGCGGGTCGGCGAGGATCTGGGGGATCAGGCGGCCAATATTCTCGGCCTCGTTGTAGGTGGGCACCACCACGGTGCAGGTCGCGGCGAGCGCCGGGGCCAAATGTGTCTCCGGGGGGGTGTTGACGGTTTGGATGAGCATGGCGGCCTCAATCTCTACGCGCCGGGCGTTTTGTCCACAGATGACACAGATTTTCAGCCTATTGCTGGCCTCACAGCCGTCATATCTGGATGGTATTATAGCCGCGACTAGAACCGGCCGCGCTGCGGATTGGCCGGGCTTGTGCTTCATGCTAGCCGAGGGTTGTTTTGGCAGATCGCTCCACCCCCGCCGCGCACGCCCGTGCGCTGCCGCTGCTGCGGCTGGATCAGCTCTGGGTGCTCTTCGCACTCAGCCTGATCGCCGCCTTTATTAGCCTGTTCCCCACCTCGCCCAACGATTTCTGGTGGCACCTGAAGGCGGGCGAGCTGGTGGCCACGGGCGGCATCCCCACCACCAATCTCTTCGCGTGGACGCTGCCCGCCGACGCTCCGTATGTCTATCAGAGCTGGCTTGGTGAGTGGCTGTTCTACCAGATCTACCGTTTGGGCGGGCTGCCGCTTGTGGTCTTTGCGCGCAACATGCTTGGCGCGGCGGCCTACGCCCTGGTAGCGGTGGAGGCGCAGCGGCGCAGCGGCTCGTGGCGGCTGGCGGCCCTGGCCGCGCTCCTCGCCGCCGCAATGACGATCAACAACTTCACGACGCGCACCCAGAACTGGTCGTGGCTCCCCTTTATGGCCACACTCATGCTGCTTGGCCGCTACGCCGAGGGGCGTCTGAACCCGCGCTGGCTTGCCGCTCTACCCCTGATCATGGCCTTTTGGGTGAACCTGCACGGCGGCTTCATTATGGGGCTGCTGGTGGCGGGGGCCTTTGTGGCGGGCGAGACGCTCAGGCGTATGCTGCGACAACCCTACGCGCCATCCTGGCAGCGGCTGCGGTGGCTCTACCTCGCGGTAGGTGCAATGGTCGTGGCAACAGTGCTGAACCCGCTTGGTGTCGGCGTCTTCGGCTACGTGCTGGATCTGCTCAGCGACGCGCCAAGCCAGCGCCTGATCAACGAGTGGCAGTCGCCCACGCCGCGCAACCTGGCCGGGGCGGCCTTCTACCTGGGCATCCTGGCCGTGATCGCGGCATTCGCCTTTGCCCGGAGGCGCCCCAGCATCACCGACGTGCTGCTGGTGTGCGGGCTGGCCTGGCAGGCGTTTGTGGGCGTGCGCTACGTGGTCTGGTTTGGGATGGCGGCCATGCCGATCGTGGCCCAGTCGCTGGCGGCCCCACGCTCGCCGCTCGCCCCCGCCCGCTCGCCCTCGCCGCGCGAGCGGGGCGCCGGGGGCGTGGCCAACCTGCTGGTCGCCGCGCTGCTACTGCTAGGAGTAGCCGCGCTGCAGCCATGGACAAAGCCGCTGCTTGGGCTGCCCGCCGCCTACACGGCGATCTTCGCGCCGGTGCCGGGCGCGCCGCAGCTCTTTAGCGCCAACACACCTGTGGGCGCGGTGGAGCATCTGCGGGCCGAGCCGTGCGCGGGCCGCATTTTTAACGAGATGGGCTACGGCTCCTACATGGCCTGGGCGCTCTACCCAGCGGCGCAGCAGTTTATCGACCCGCGCATCGAGCTGTTTCCGCTGGAGCTCTGGGGGGAGTACGCGGCCATAAGCCAGGGACGCGAGGTGGCGGCCTCGCTGGAGCGCCACCAAATCGCGTGTGTGCTGCTCGACAGCGCCGCCCAGCCGGGGCTGGCTACGGCGATGGCCACGCTGCCAGGCTGGGAGCGCAGCTTTGGCGAGGGGACGAGCGAGGTCTGGCGCAAGTGAGAGCATCCGCAGATTACGCAGATTACGCAGATTATGGCTTTTAAAACCCGGCCAAAAGGCCAGTTCCAGCTTACGCTAGATCAGGTGTGGCTGTTTGCGGGGGTGGCCTTCATCGCGCTGCGCGCGCTGCTTACGCCGATCCCGCCCTACGACTTCTGGTGGCACATGGCCACAGGCCGCCTGATCGTGGCGAGCGGCGCCATCCCCAGCGTGGATAGCTTCTCCTACACCCAGGCGGGCCAGCCCTTCTACAACCAGAGCTGGCTGGCCCAGCTGCTGATGTTCGGCCTCTACCAGCTTGGTGGCGTGCCGCTGATCGTCTTCGTGCAGGCGCTGGTGCTGGCAGGCGCCTACGGGCTGCTGCTGCGGCTCTGCCTGCGCCGCACCGGCAAGCCGCGCCTCTGCGCCGGCTTCCTGCTGCTCGCCACGCTGCCCGCCTCGTTCGACAACTGGATCGTGCGCCCGCAGACCTACGCGCTGCCGCTGTTTGTTGCCACGCTCTACATCTTGTCAAGGTGGAGGGTAGGGGGCGCACAATGGGCAAGGCGCGCACAAGGCGCGCCGCTACTGCTATTGCCGCTGATCGGTGCGGTGTGGGTGAATCTGCACGGCTCGTTTGTGCTGGGCGGCGCGCTGATCGGGATCACGTTTGTGGGCGAGGCGCTGCGGCGCTGGCACGAGGATAGGACCGAGGCGCGAGCATGGGCCACGCGCCCAGTTGGCTCCCCCGACGATGTGCTCACACGCCCTGAGCGCCCGATCCGCCCGCCGCTCTGGCAGCTGTTCGTGGCAGGCGCGCTCACCGGCCTGGCCTGGCTGGCCAACCCCGGCGGGCTGCAGGTGCTCGGCTACGTGCGCAACCTGCTTGGCAGCTCCCAGGTGACACGCCTGGTTACAGAGTGGGCGCCGCCGACGATCCGCGATGCGGGCGGCGTGATCTTCTTCCTGTTCCTGATCGTCGGGATTGTCATCCTGACCTACGCCCGCCGCCCACCCGATCTAGTGGATATGCTGCTGGCCGGCGCCTTCCTGTGGCTGGCCCTGAGCGCGGTGCGCAATAATATCTGGTTTACGGCTGTGGCCACGCCGCTGCTCGTAGTGCAGCTGGCGGCCTGGCGGCGCGAGGGCGCCCCAC
>JAYUYB010000886.1:0-2487 GCA_043752655.1 Chloroflexota bacterium | reverse complement strand
GCTCTCCAGCGGGCCGTCGCGCCATCCAGGCCCAAGCCGGTAGACCTGATCCTCCGGGAACCACCAGCGCAGCGGGTAGCGCTGGATCACGAACCCATCCAGCTGCGCACGGTTCTCGGGGTGCTGATCCAGGTTCTCCTGAAGCAGCAGCACCGCCATCACATTCTCGGCGGGGGCCACCGTAAGCTGCCCACTGTTGCGCTCGGCGGCGGTAAAATCGCGCAGGTACCAGCTCCAGACCGTCTCGTTATCGTAGATAATCGGCATGGCCAGGGTGCCGCCGCGCCGCCGCGAGGCCTCCTCTAGCCTGCGCACCACGCGCATCACGTCCGGCGAGGTCTGCGTGTAGACCATCGTCTCCACGGGCACATCGCTAGTGCTGTAGGCGAGGCGCAGCGAGGAGCGCAGCGTGAAGAGGCCGAGCGCAATCCCAAGGCAGGCGGCGAGTAGCGCCACAGCGTGGCCCCACCCCCAGCGCAGGCCGGCGCCCACAGTGAGCATAGCTACCAGGGCGAGGCTGGCGACAAGCACCATCCAGGGCGCGATCGGCACGGTGGCCTGGTCGGCAAAGCTCACCACGGCGGTCATCAGCACAAACGTCAGCCCGACGATCGCCCCGAAGATGCAACCGTAGATAACCCAGGCGGACGAGATTGGACGGTGGACAGTAGACGGGGGTGGACGGTGGACGGTGGACGGTGGACGGTGGAACGCGAACGCTTCGTCCACCTCCGCCTGCTCGGCAAGCTCTTTGGCGCGCAGGGGGTTCCAGATCAGACTTTGGGCGGCCCAGGCGGCAAACAGCGTGAGCGGCACCGTCATGTGCAGCGTAAGCCAGGGCATCTTCTCACCGGCCCAGGTGTAGATCCCGAGGGCAGCGAGCGACCACCAGGCCAGGAAAAGAATGGGGAACGGGGGTGGCTGGCGGCGCCAAAAGGCGCGTGCGATCAGCACAAGCCCGAGCGAGCCGAAGATCAGCAGCAGGGGCTCGTAGACGCCGAGCAGAAAGAAGTAGTAGTGGTCGGGCTGGCCGCCGCGCTCCACGTTATGCTGGGCGAGCCAGTAGATCAGCGAGCCTGCCACGCCGCTCACGGCCCCAATGATGTTGGTGAAGAAGGCCGTAAAAAAGACGACATAGATCCCCAGGAAGATCGCGCCGGCACTTAGCCAGCGCCTCCCACCGCCGAGGCTGGCAAAAATCTCAGCGGCCAGGTCGCCCCGTGCGCGCGCCTGCTCCCAAGGCGTAAAGCCGTCGCGACCAGGGCGGCGCCAGATCAGATAGACAAGCGCGCCAAGGGTGGCGAGCCCGAGCCCGAGGGCGAGCAGCACGGCGGGATGCGTCAGGAAGCGCCCAAGATCCACCAGGTAAAGGCCAAGATTCTCGAACATCCCTCGGCCGCCATCGTCGTCGGCGCGGTTGCGCACGCGCAGGGCGTAGTTGTTGTCCTCGCTCTCCAGCGGGGGCCAGCCGAACAGGCCGGGGCGCTCCACCAGCATTGCGCCGGTGGCGGGATCGCGCACCGCCGCGTGGTTGCCATCAACCTGGGCGCGGGCGGGAAGCACAAAGATCAGGGCGGCCACAAGCAGCCCGAGCACGGCCACCAACGCGATCCCAGGCCGGTAGACGCGCCAGAGAAAAGCTGTGACAAGCGGGGCGGCGACGATCAGCAGGAACAGGTAGCTCGTCTCCTGGTTGACGAACATCAGCCCGAAGGCGGCCGCGCCAGCCCAAAGCCAGGCCCGGCTGCGCGTGGCGGCGTAGCGCACAATCGCAGTGAAGACCAGCACCTCGCACAGCACCGAGTAGATGTCGTGCCGAAAAAAGCGGCCCACGTAGAGCGCCACAGGCGAGATCAGCAGGTAGACGGCGGCGATCAGCGCAGCGGGGCGACCCAGCTCGCGCCGCAGCAGGTAGGGCGTAAGCGTGAGCGCCGTGCCGGCGAGGGCCGGGCCGAGGCGCGCGGTAAAGTCGTTGTCGCCAAACAGGAAGTAGAAAAACGCCCCAAGGTAGTAGAGCAAGGGGCCGTGCAGCAGCGGGTCGTGGATGTAGCCGCGGCCCACCAGCAGGAACCACGAGTAGGATGCGTGGAGCGTCTCGTCGTGGTGTAGGGCGTGGTCGCCGAGGGCGTAGAGATGCGCGAACAGCGCCAGCGCACCCAGCCCAAGGTAGGCCAGCTGCTCGACAGTCAGCGACCATGGCCGAACAAGCCGGGCGGGCGTAGCGACGACGGCGGCGACAGGCTGGGACGGTGACAGATCGAGGGAGGACATCGCACCTCATGAACGCTGGCGGCGCATTGGGCTGCTACTCCCCGGCATTTTACACGACTTGCAAGGCGTGGGCAAGCCGCCACCGGGAGACAAGGAGTATCGCTCGCTGTGCTCGCTGGGGAGACAAGGAGACAAGGAGCGCCTGACGGCATGGAGGAGCTGTCTCCCTGTTCCCTGTCTCCCTGCCTCCTATGGCTCCAGCGTGAGCACCGCCGC
>JAYUYB010000885.1:0-6313 GCA_043752655.1 Chloroflexota bacterium | reverse complement strand
TGATCGCCCAGCTCTACCCGGTTGGTGTGGTCGCACGCATCGAGCAGTCCGGCGTGCTGCCTAGCGGCCAGAGCGGGATTGTGGTGCGCGGCCTTGTGCGCGCCGCCCTTGGCGAGCAGACCCAGGCGGAGCCATACCCGCGCTTTACCTTCGCCCGCCGCCCCGACAGCTTCGAGCTCACCACGGCCCTGAGCACGCTTATGGTCGAGGTCCACGCCGCCATCGACGCCGTGCTCGACCTGCGCCCCGGCATCACTCAGGAGATCCGCAACTTCGTGCGCTCGATCGAGGATCCGGGCCACCTGGCCGATAACACCGGCTACTCGCCAGACTACACCTTTGAGGAGCGCCTGGAGCTGCTCGGCACCTTCGATGTCGTCGCCCGGCTTTCCAGCGTGCGCGACTTCTACCGCAAGCAGTTCGCCATGCTCGAGGTCCAGGTGAAGCTGCGCCAGGAGGTGCAGGAGAGCTCGGCCAAGCAGCAGCGCGAGTTCTACCTGCGCCAGCAGCAGCGCGCTATCCAGAAGGAGCTGGGCGAGGACGACGCCGAGACGGCCGAGCTGGACGATCTACGTGAGAAGCTGGCCACCGCTAACCTGAGCGAGGTGGCCCGCAAGGAGGCCGACCGCGAGCTGAATCGCCTCGGGCGCATCAACGGTAGCTCGCCCGAGTATCAGATGGTACGCACCTACCTGGAGTGGCTCGCCGAGCTGCCCTGGGGCAAGCATACTGGCCACGCGATCGATGTGGCCTACGCCCGCCAGGTGCTCGATGAGGACCACTACGGCCTTGAGAAGATCAAAGAGCGCCTGCTGGAGTATCTGGCCGTGAAGCAGCGCCGCGCCGCCATGGGCGAGGATAGCGGCCGCTCGAGCCGCGAGCCCATCCTGGCGTTTGTTGGCCCGCCTGGCGTGGGCAAGACCAGCCTGGGCCAGAGCATCGCCCGCGCCCTCGGCCGCACCTTCGTGCGCATGAGCCTTGGCGGCGTACGCGACGAAGCCGAGCTGCGGGGCTTCCGCCGCACCTACATCGGCTCGCAGCCCGGCCGGATCATCCAGGAGCTGCGTCGCATCGGCGCCGCCGACCCGGTGGTCTTGCTCGATGAGGTTGATAAGCTCGGCCAGGACTATCGCGGCGACCCTGCCGCCGCCCTGCTGGAGGTGCTGGACCCGGAGCAGAACTACAGCTTCACCGACCACTACCTGAACCTGCCCTTCGACCTCTCGCAGGTGCTGTTTATTGCCACCGCCAACGATTGGAGCACGGTGCCGCCTGCGCTGCGCGACCGCATGGAGGTGATCGAGCTCTCCGGCTACATCGAGGACGAGAAGGTCCACATCGCCCAGAGCCACCTCGTCGCTCGCCAGGTGAAGGCGAACGGCCTTCGCCCCGAAGAGGTGACGGTTGAAGACTCCGCGCTGCGCGCTATTGTCAACGACTACACCCGCGAGGCGGGCGTGCGCAACCTGGAGCGCAACATCGGCGGGGTGCTGCGCAAGGTGGTGCGGCAGCTTGCCGAGCAGGGAGACAGGGAGACAGGGAGACAGGGAGACGACCAGCAACTCCTGGAGCTATCTGATGGCTCCGTGTCTCCCACGCTCCTTGTCTCCCTGTCTCCGGTGGTTGTGGATGCCGCCTTCGTGCGCAACGCCCTCGGCCGGCCGCGCTTCTACAACGAGGCGCTGGAGCGCATCGACCAGCCGGGCGTGGCGACGGGCCTAGTCTGGACGCCTGTGGGCGGCGACATCATCTTTATAGAGGCGATAGCGCTGGAGGGCAACCGCGAGCTGAAGATCACCGGCCAGCTTGGCGAGGTGATGCGCGAGAGCGCCGAGGCCGCGCTCACCTATGTGCGCTCGCGCTCGAAGGATCTCGGGATCGACCCGCGCTTCTTCGACACGCACGCCATCCACATCCATGTGCCGGCGGGCGCCGTGCCCAAGGACGGCCCTTCGGCAGGCATCACTATGGCGACGGCCCTGGCCTCGGCGGCCACCGGGCGCCTGGTGCGCGAGGACGTGGCGATGACGGGCGAGATCTCGCTGCGCGGGCGTGTGCTGCCTATCGGCGGGATCAAGGAGAAGGCGCTCGGCGCGCATCGCGCCGGGATAAGGACGATCATCCTGCCGAAGCGCAACATGGCCGACCTCGACGATCTGCCGCCAGAGGTGAGCCGCGAGCTGACGTTTGTGCCCGTCGAGACGCTCGACGAGGTGCTGGCGACGGCCCTGCGGCCCGCCGTCAACCCTCAGGAGAGCATCCCGTTGCTCGCAAGCCTTGGCGGCATCCTGCCCGCCCCCCGCGAGGGGGAGCTCGTGCAGCGCTAAGGAAGCATGGGAAGCCTTGAGCTTCTGGGAATGCGACATCTTCCCGGAAGCTGAAGCCTGACCTAGCCCCTTCTCCCCAAGCGGGAGAGGGGGCTTTTGTAATATGACACCTTTGATACATCCAGACGCGGGCCGCTCATCGCAATGGTTGATGAGCGGCCTTTTCCTTCATTTCCCCGCCCGCTCACTCTCAGCTGTGTACATATCATGCAGCTGCTCGGCCTGAGCGGCACACACCCCCAGCCCAGTAGGGGGCGGCCTCGCCGTGCAGCGCGTGAGGCGAGAAAGGAGGGATGCCACCTAGTGTCCCCTGGTTCAGCACGCCGTCGCCCGGTTTCAGTAGACATAAGGAGTTGACATGCGCGCAGCACGTTTCCTTGGCCCGCTTATGGGTGCGGGCCTAACCCTGGCCATTGTGGCCGGCGCACTCGGCGCCAGCGCCCCCGCCGCCCGCGCCTCCAGCCACCGCGAGGCGCCCCTGATCGGGAACGACCCGCAGGCCGACAACACCGACCTGTACGCTTTTCGCAGCCCCGACAGCCCCGACATGGTGACGATCGTCGCGAACTATATCCCGCTCGTGGAGCCGAACGGCGGCCCGAACTTCACCAGCTTCGGCGACGACGTGCGCTACGAGATCCACGTCGACAACGATGGCGACGCGAAGCCCGACATCAGCTACCGCTTTACGTTCAAGACCAACCGCCAGAACCCGAACACCTTCCTCTACATCACCGGCCCCGTCACCTCGCCCACCGACCCGAACTTCAACCTGCAGCAGTCCTACACGGTGGAAAAGGTGCTGCCGAACCGGGGCGGCAACGGCCGCGGCAGGATGATCGGCGCGGGCAACGTGCCGCCGGTCAATGTTGGGCCGCGCTCCACGCCCAACTATGACGCCATCGCCGCCCAGGCCGTGACCCAGCTGGAGGACGGCATCACCGCCTTCGCCGGCCCGCGAGACGACGCCTTCTTCGTGGACCTTGGCTCGATCTTCGACCTCGGCGGCCTGCGGCCCTTCAACAGCCTGCATGTCGTGCCGCTTGACGCGGCCACCTTCGGCGATAAGGGCATCGATGGGGTGAGCGGCTACAACACGCACACCATCAGCATGCAGATCCCGATCAGCGAGCTGACTGCGGACGGCAAGGGCGCCGACGCCACCAAGAAGCCGGTGATCGGCATCTACGCCGCCGCCAGCCGGCAGACCACGCGCGTGCTGCGCAGCAATGGCACCGTGAAGAACAGTGGTGCCTGGGTGCAGGTCTCGCGGCTGGGCAACCCCCTGATCAACGAGGTGATCATCCCGCTGGGCATGAAGGATTACTGGAACTCCCAGAAGCCTTCCAGAGACTCGCAGTTCCAGCAGTACTACGAGACCCCCGAGCTCGCCGGGCTGGTGAATTTTCTCTACCCGGCCCTGGAAGATGTGAACACCACTGGGCGCGCCGACCTTACCGCCATCCTGCTCACCGGCGTGAAGCTACCCGACGGCAGCGCTTTCACCTTCACTGGCGACAGACCGGCCGACCTGCTGCGCATTAACCTGGCCGTGGCCCCGAGCGCCCCGGTGGGCGAGGGCGACCCGCTCGGCGTGATCGCAGGCGACCTGGCCGGCTTCCCCAATGGCCGCCGTCTGGAGGACGATGTGACCGACATCGAGCTAAAGGCCGTGGCCGAGGGCTACGGGCCGGTGCTCAACGGGCTGCTCGGCCTGCCGAACCGCTCGCCGAACAACCTGGTTGGCGACGGCGTAGACACGAACGACCTGGACTTTATGGCGGCGTTCCCCTACCAGGCAACGCCCCACCGTGGCTACGACAGTCTGCTCCACGGCGGCAAGAAGACGCCGTCTGGGCCGTAAGCGTGTGTGCATTGAGGGGATTGGGGCCTTGCGCCCCAGTTCCCTCTTCCTAGAGGAGACGCTTGTATGCAGGCGACACGACGACCGCCGCCCTCTGCCACACGGGCCTGGCTGCTCCCGGCCCTTGTGCTGATCGGCGCGCTGGCGATGCTCTGGTTCTGGTGGGGCGCGCAGGCTGGCCCCGGCGCTCAGCTGGTACAGGATGCCGCCACACGCCAGCAGCTGAGCAGCACCGACCAGCTGCTCTTTACCTACCAGGATGTGGTGCGCGCGGACCCGGACAACCTCGATGCCGCCGCGATCCTTGGCGCCGCCTACCTTCAGAAACTCCGCGAGAGCGGCGACCCCACCTACTACGGCAAGGCCGAGGCGCTGCTCGACGGCGTGATCGCGCGCGATCCGCGCCACCTGCTGGCCCTGATCGGCAAAGGCTCGCTGCTGCTCGCGCAGCATCGCTTCGCCGAGGCGCTGGCCGTGGGCGAGGCGGCCCGCGCGGTGCAGCCCGGCGCTGCCCGCGTCTACGGCGTGATCGCCGACGCGCAGGTGGAGCTTGGCATGTACGATGCGGCCGTTGAGACGGTGCAGCAGATGGTTGATCTGCGCCCCGACCTGGCCTCATACAGCCGGGTGGCCTATCTGCGCGAGCTGAACGGCGACCCTGAGGGCGCGATCGAGGCGATGCAGATGGCGGTCAACGCAGGCGGCCCCTCGCTGGAGAACGGCGAGTGGGCGCGCGTGCAGCTCGGCAATCTCTACCTTGGCATCGGCGATCTGGCTGCGGCAGAGCGCACCTACGCGCTGAGCCTGGAGCGGTTGCCCGGCTATGTTCACGCCTTTGCGGGCCTGGCGCGCGTGCGCACCGCGCAGGGCGACGCGGCCGAGGCCGTGCAGCTGTACGAGGAAGCGATCAGGCGCATGCCGCTGCCAGAGTATGTGATCGCGCTGGGCGAGCTGCACGAGGCCGCCAGCCGCACCGACGACGCCCAGGCGCAGTATGGCCTGGTGCGGGCTATGCAGCGGCTCTTCCAGGCCCAGGGCGCTGATGTAGATCTAGAGCTGGCGCTGTTCGAGGCCGATCACGGCGACGCGGCGCAGGCGGTGACGCTGGCTAGCCAGGCCTACGAGCGCCGCCCCGGCATCAAAGGCGCCGAGGCGCTGGCGTGGGCGCTCCATCGTGCCGGTCGCTCCGCAGAGGCGCGCCCCCTGATCGAGCAGGCCATGCGCCTTGGCACCCAGGATGCGGTGCTGCTTGCTCGCGCCGGCCTGATCGCCCACACCCAGGGCGACACGCAGGCCGCCCGCGCCTACCTTGAGCGCGCCGCAACGCTTAACCCCCACCTCCCGCCACTGCTGGCGAACGAGGTGAGGGCCATAAAATGAGCGAGCCGGACATGCTACGTCCGCAGATTGCGCAGATTGCCGGTCCATTACTGGTCAGCCGGAACAGCAATAGGCCGGAAATCTGCGCAATCTGCGCAGTCTGCGGATAATACGCTCTGCTTAGGGCTGGCTGGTGGTGGCGTTCACCTGCGTAGCGATCACCACAGGGCGGCCAGAGAAGTTAGCGGCCACCGTATCGTCGATGTCCACACCGAGGGTGCGCTCCAGCTCGGCGAGGTCGAACTGCTGCATGATGCCTGTCACCTCTACCTGCTGGCCCTGGCCTACCGCGAAGCTGCCCGTGGGCACCATCACCAGCACACCGGTGGCGTCGCCGATGGCGGGGTCAGTCACCGTGAACAGCATAGTGTTCACGATCTCGGTGACAGGGCCGCGCACGGTGACGCTTTGGCCAAGCATTGCACTCAGGTCGCCCGCAGTCGTGCCGGTGGCTGCCTCGGCCGTGGCCTGGAGGCCAGGGGCGGAGGTGGCGGCCATGGCTGCGCCGCTGGCAGCGGTGGCATCCAGGCCGGGAACGGCGGTGTTTGCGGCGTTCAGGCCGGCGGCGGCGGTGGCGTTCAGGTCGCCGGTGCTGGCGTTGGGCGCAGCGGGCGAGGCCGCAGAGCATGCTACAAGGAATGCCGCCAGCAGGCCGCCGGCGATCAGATCGCGAAGTTTCATCGGTGCTTCTCCTTCAAGTGCGAGGTCATCGAGTGCGCCAGGTAGGCGCGGCCCTCGCGGA
>JAYUYB010000884.1:0-6320 GCA_043752655.1 Chloroflexota bacterium | reverse complement strand
CCGACCTGCTGCCGCCCGAGCTGCACGCCACTTGTCTCTACGACGACCCGGCCGGGCTGGTTGAGCAGCTCGCGGCTGCCCTGGGCCGCCCGCCGCAGCGCGAGCGCTGGCGCGCCGTTGCCGCTCCCTACGATTGGGGCCACGCTGCCGCGCACTACGACGCGCTGTTCGCCGCTCTGGCTGCGGAATAACAGGATTGTTAGCTGCGTTGCGATGCGCCGTAGCATAAAAAGGGCATTGGAATGCGCTAGAAGGCCTACTACAATGTATTGTAGTAACATTGACAGTCGTGCAAGAGGTGCGCTACCCTATGTGGACATCTTGAAGCCACGTTGTAGCCCGCATTGCAGCACCTGCCGGCCTGCCGCCTTCGCCTCCGGCTCGCTCCTCGCGTAACGACGTATCGGCCTCAGCTGAGATGGGCACTGTGGCCCAGAGCAAAAATAGCAGAGGTGCCCCGTGTCTGCACGCATCTCCAGGCTTGTCGTCGTCGTCGTTCTGTTCGCCATTGCTCTCACCCTGGTCGGCCCCCTTGCGCGCCCCTCAACCGCCGTGGCCCAGGGCGGGCTCGCGCTGCCCGCCTATCGCGAGCTCGTGCAGGCCTCGGCGCGCGCCAGCTGGCCGCAGCAGGCCGTCGGTGCCCCCGGCGCGCGCCTGACAACCCTAGTGCAGCTCGATCTGCCGCCCCTGGCCGTGGCCGGGCGCGGCTGGGATCACGCGCGCCGCCGCGCCTACATGGCCGAGCTCGATAAGGCCCAAGACCAAGTGGCCGCCCAGGTGCAGGCCCTTGGCGGCACCGTTCTGGCACGCTTCAGCCACGCCTCGTCGGGCCTCGCCGTGGTGATCGACGGCGCCGACCGCGCCGCCCTTAGCGCCCTGCCTGGCGTGGAGGCCGTGCTGCGCGTGAGCAACTACGCCGCCGATCAGGGCGCTACCCCCACAAGCGCTGCGACCCTCGCCGAGCTTGCGACTCTGATCGGCGCTGACCAAGTGCGCCAGCGCGGTAACGACGGGCAGGGCGTCGACATCGCCATTGTGGACACGGGCGTAGACTACACCCATGTGAAGCTGGGCGGCCCCGGCGATAGTGCCGCCTATAATCGCGCCGCCTGCGGCAGCGCCGAGCTGGCCCCCGGCGCCCCTGGCTGCTCCGCTGGCATCGCTGCGCCGCCCGCCGACCTCTTTCCCAACGCCAAGGTGCGCGGCGGCTACGACTATGTGGGCGATATCTGGCCACGCGCAGACCCGCGCTGCGGCGCACGCTTGGTCTGCCCCCAACCCGACCCGAACCCGCTCGACCTGAACGGCCACGGCACGCATGTGGCCGACATCGCTGCCGGCCTGGCGTCCGCCCCCACCGCAAACGATGCTGGCGTGGCGCCTGGCGCAAACCTCTGGGCCTTCAAGGCGTGCAATGGCGCCGACGGCCTCTGCGAGGGCGTGGCGCTGCTCACGGCCATCGACGCCGCCCTCGATCTCGACCGCTCAGATCAGGGCGCCTGCACGCCCGGCATCACCCCCGGCTGCCTTGCCTACGACCCTGCCGACGTGATCAATCTCTCGCTCAGCTACAGCTACGGCCAGCCCGAGGACGCGCTCTCGCTGTTCGTCAATCTCGCCGGCTACTACGGCTCGCTGGTGGTGGCCTCGGCCGGCAACAACGGCGACAAGCCCTACATTGTGGGCTCGCCCGCCACGGCGGCGGCAGCGCTGGCTGTTGCGGAGAGCACCTTCCCCATCGCACCAATCACAATGCTCCAGGCCGACGGCAGGCCGCTCGACGCGCTGCACCAGGGCTGGTCGCCGCAGCTGGGCACCGCAGCGCAGGCCCCGCTGCGGGTTGGCGACGGCGCGGGCGGCAACGGCAATGGCTGCGCGCCACTCGCCGCATGGCAGGGCGCCCTGCTGCTTGAGCGCGGCGGCTGTAGCAGCGACGTGCAGGCCGCCAACGCCGCCGCCGCCGGCGCCGCGCTGCTGCTTGTGTCCGACAACGGGCGCTCCAGCTCGCCGCCCGCCCTGGTGGGCAGCGCCGGGCCGCTGCCTGTGTTCAGCCTGGCCTACAGCGAGGCGCAACGCCTGCGGGCCGCAAGCGCCAGCGCCAGCATAACCATCGCGGCCGAGCCGGCGCCCCCGCCCGGCGAGCTCATCGCCCCCGACGCCAGCCGCGGCCCGCGCATCGCCGACAATGGCCTCAAGCCTGATCTCGCCGCCCCTGGCGCGCTGCGCTCGGCCCTCGCAGGCTCTGGCAGCGCCCTTTCAGCCTTTAGCGGATCGTCCGGCGCGGCGCCCGTGGCCGCCGGCGTGGCCGCCCTGACCATCCAGGAGCTTGAGCAGTTTGGCGTACTCGACCCCAGCCCCGGCCTGGGCGTGAGCGTAGGCGAGTTCCCCCGCCTCTCTGTGGCGCCCTTCGTAAAGTCGCTGCTGATGAATCAGGCCGAGGGCGAGCTGCGCACCCAGACGGGCGACCTGGCGCCTTACACGCAGCAGGGCGCTGGCCGGGTGAACGCTCTTGGCGCATTCACCTCGCGCACCCTCGCCTGGGACGCCACCGCGGTGATCACGCTGCTCGCCGCAGATCCCGTCCTCACCAGCTGCACCGTGCGCCCCTACTCCGATCTGTTGAGATATATCTTCTTCAAGATCACGCCGCCCTGCGCCGAAGCCTACCCCTTCGACACCCCGCTCTATCAGGCCTGGAACGCTCAGGCTGGCAGCCTCTCCTTCGGCTACCGGCCCACGGTGGGCTACCAGGAGCTCAGCCGCCAAGTTGCAATCTACAACTACTCGCGCTCGCCGCGCAGCTACAGCCTTGCCACCAGCCTGCGCTTTGCTAACGACATCGGGCGCGGCGTGGGCCTCTCCGTAACGCCATCCGCGCTCACGCTGCCCCCCGGCGGCTTCGAGATCGTCACCATGACGATGACTATCAGCCCTGGCGCCCTGCGCGACTGGACGCTGAACGGCGGCAAGCTCGGCAACAGCGGCAGCGCCAGCTGCGAGTCGGCCACCCCTGAGATCGACTGCCCCAGCCTTACGCTCTTCGAGGTGGATGGCACGCTGCTGATCGATGGCGGCGCCAACAATCGTGTGAGCCTGCCCATCCATGTGCTGCCGCGCAAAACCGCCGACGTGGCGCTCTCACGCGTGCTCGAGGACCAGCTGATCCTCGCGAACTTCGCCAGCTACAAGGATGGCACCTCCGATGTTTTTGCCCTGGTTGACAGCAGCCCAAACCAGTGCGACACCCGCAACAGAGTTTGCTCCGACGTGGACTACATCCCCGGCGCGCGGCCCATCTTCGGCCAGAGCCCCGTGGATATCAGCTACGTGGGCCTGCGCGGCTACGGCGTGCCTGGCCTGAATGCCGCCCTCGGCCTGCCCGCCAGCCCTGCGGGGGCTACCGCCGACGAGCTGCTGGAGTTTGCTGTCACGGTCTTCGATAAGCCATACCGGGCCTCGCCCAACTTCCCCGCCCAGTTCGAGGTGCATATCGACGCGGGCCAGGATGGTGTCACGGACTATATGGTCTACAACGCCGACCTGGGCGGCGGGACCGACGGGCGCAGCGCGGTATTCGTGCGCGACGTGAACCCCAGCGACGGGGTGCGCGCCACCCGGCCCTACCTCTTCACGGTGGCCGACTTCAACTCGCAGAACTGGGTGCTGCCAGTTCCCGCCGCCGCCGTGGATCTGCGCAGCGACCAGCCGTTCCGCTTCTACGTGCTGGCGCTCGACGCCTACTTCAAGGCCGATGGCGCGGCGCAGCCCTGGGACTGCTCGCCCGGCCCGTCGACGGCCTGCGGCGCGAGCGCACACACCATGCAGACGGGGGCGCTGCGCTTCCGGCCCGCCCAGCTTACAGTGACGGTGCCGACGCAGAGGCGGGCTGCGCTCTTCTTTAGCGAAGATGTGGGCGGCGTGGCGGGCTCGCCGTCGCAGCTCGGCCTGCTGCTGCTGCACCATGACGCGCCAAGCGGCCGCGAGTCCACGCGCGTTCAGCTGCGCTAAGCGCGCACTATAACTGTCCACAGATGACACCGATTTCCGCTCTCTTTCCGCGCTCGCCCGCTTATGCGGCGGCGCTACTGGAAAATGGGTCGGAAATCGGTGTCATCTGTTCTGCCTGGAACATGAAGCCCGCCTTAGGGCCGATGCGTCTGTTGACAGTGCGCGTATAATTTGCTCATTCCCGGCGTTGATCTACTACAAGAGCACGTACAGGCAACCCGACGAAAAGGGGCCACGCGCATGGCTATGCCTTTTGAACGCGAGCGCGATGATCGTGATTTGACGTGCCGTGAGGCTGCGGATGGCCTGATCGTCCGCCACGGCTGGAAACTCCTCGACCTAGAGGATCTCGCTGCGCGATCGCTCGGCCTGCTTGCCGCGAACCTGGCGAGCACCCCCGCCCGCGCTGTGCTGCACGCCTACACGTTGGCGCTTTACGCGGCCTGCGCGGGCGGCGAAGGCGTGGTGCGCCGCGAGCAGGCCTACGTGGAGCTCCATCGCTATCTCTACGACATCGCCCGCTGGCGCTATGCCGCAGACGCTGATGAGCTCGCGCAGGTTGCCCTGGAGATGACCTTTGTCGGGTTTGTGCGCTGCCGCGAGCCCGGCGCCTTTTTGCGCTATGCGATCTACCAGCTTCAGGATGCGGCCCGCGCGCTGCACCGCGAGCGCGGGCGTCCCGTCGACTCGCTCGACCGAACGCTGGGCAGCGAGCGTGGCACCTTTGGCGCCATGCTGATTGACGATTCACAGCCCGACCCGTGCGAGACGGTTGTGCGCGACGACCTACGGGCGCGCTTTGTGGCCTGCGCCGCTGCGTGTGAGCGGCGGCATCCTCGGGCCGGCCTCCAGCTGCGCGCGGTCTGGCTCAAGTATCTCGGGAACCTGGATGATCGCAGCATCAGCGCCCAGATCGACAAGCCGGTGAACCTCGTCCACGTACTGCGCTCACGGGGGCTGCGCCTGCTGCGCGAGCAGCCCGAATTCCGCGCTCTGGCCGCCGAGCTCGGGATCGCCACAGACAGCGAACTGTAAGAACTCGGAACGTCGTGGCTCTTTACCCCTGTGATGGTAACGCCTAGATAGCAACCCCATGGATCACGCAAGACAAAACCCTGACGGGGCGCCAATCAGCTGCGATGAGCTCGCCGCACTGCTCCCCACGTACCTGCCGCGCCGCGAGTCCGGCTCGTTCGACCAGCGGATCGAGGCGCATCTTAGCGGCTGCCCCACGTGTCTGGCCGCGCTCTTCGATCTGAGCGAGCTAAGCGAGGCCGCTGCTAGCGGCGCGATCCCGGCAGCCTCGCGCTACCCACGGCCCGAGCTCAGCTTTCTGCGCGATAGCGCCACAGCACAGCTGTGGAAGCTCGATCCACTTGGCCGCCTAGTGATCAGCTTCTCCGCTGCTTTGCTCACCTCGCTGCGCCCGACGGTCGGCGCCACGACGCGCAGTAGGCAGCTGCTGCGCTACGAGCAGAAGCCCGCGCCCGACCAGCCGCTGAAGGTGCTGATCGAGGTCTATGGCGACGTAGCAGACGCGACCACCTGCCGGGTCGCGGTGAAGGTGAGGGAGCCAAGTCGCGGCAGCTTCGAACAGGGCGAGATCGAGCTGACCTTAGAGCTAGGCCAGGTGACACGCCGCGAGCTGACGACCGAACTGGGCAGTGCTGTGTTTGAGGGCGTGCCGATCGACAAGCTCGGCGACCTGCGGCTTACGGTAGACGGTGGACGGTAGACGGTGGTCGATGGTCGGTGGACGGGAATGCAAAATGCAGGGCCGTAGGCAGGGGCTGTCAGGCTCTCCCAAGTAGGAGAAAAGGCGCCCAGTAGGTGGGGTCGGCGAAGGGGAACTGGTCGTTAGGGGTGGGGAACAGGTCGGAAAGATCGGGCGGCGGCCCAGCGGCTGCGGGCCAGTCGGTGAGCAGGGCGGCCAGGCGCGTGGGGTTGGCGGTGCGTAGGGCGATTTGAGCATTGTGGAGCGCCTCGGCTGGTGCTGATCCGGCGCGAACCGCCCGGTAAAACGTGTCCATCAGCAGCAGGGCGGCGCAATCATCGGCGTCCCACAGGGCGCTGACAACGGCTGAGGCGCCGGCGTAGAGCAAGGCGCGCGATAGGCCAAGCAGCTCGTCGCCTGCGACCACGTGGCTTAGCCCGCTCATGCATGCGCCAAGCGTAACCAGGTGCGCAGCGATGCGTGGCCCGCCGATGATAGCGCGGGCGCTGAGCCGCTCGCCCGCGCCGATCTCCAGATACGAGCCAAGCGGGTCGCTGGGGTCGTACACGCCATGCCCAGCGATATGGAGCGCGCCCAG
>JAYUYB010000883.1:0-2493 GCA_043752655.1 Chloroflexota bacterium | reverse complement strand
ATCGGCGAGGGGCAGGATCTGGCCGCCCCGGCCAAAGTGGCGTGGGCCCAACCAGCCGATTGTGCGCAGCCCGGCGGCGCGTACGAGCGCCCAGGTGGCGGCGCGGTCGCCGTGGATAAACTCGGCGCCAAGCTCGGCGGGGCCATTGGTGCGGTCGGTGTGGACGCGCCCGCCGACGCGGCTGCGGGCCTCGACGAGCAAGGCAGGGCGGCCGGCGGCATGGAGGGCGCGGGCGGCGGCGAGCCCGGCCACGCCGCCGCCGATGATGATGGTGTCGTGCATTGGGGAATCTTGCTGGTACTGAGACGAGGGGACTGGGGACTGGGGACTGGGGACAGGGCCGCCGCAGGCGAACGGTTACACTCGGAGGGTACTGGGGACAGGGCCGCCGCAGGCGAACAGCTACACTGGTAGGAGCTGTGCGGGATAGGCTGCGCGTGTGCTGTGCCCGGCACCCTGTGCCCTGTTCCCTGTGCGCTGTTCCCTTGCCTACGCTGGGGCGCTGATACCGGCGCGGGTGAGGATGGTGCGGGCGCGGGGGCTGGTAAGAAAATCGTGGAGCGACTGGGCCACACCGGCGCCGCCGCGCTCGCGGGCGCGCACCAGGAACCAGTCGAGCATGATCTGCTGCCCGGCCAGATCGACCACGCCGACGCCCTCGCTGCGGGGGGGCACGCAGCTACGCGGCACGAAGGTCAGGCCGAGGCTGGCGCGGGTCGCCTGCATCAGCGCGGTAACGCTGTCGCTCTCCAGGGCAATGGACATATCGGCTACGAGGGCGCCGCGGCGGCGCAGGGCCTCCTCGATCACGCGGCGCAGCGGCGAGCCAGGGCGGGGCAGAGCAAGGGGCTGCTCGCGCAGCACGCCGGGCGGCACCTGCTCTTGCTTGAGCAGCGGGTGGCCGCTTGGCGCCAGGAGCACCAGGGGCTCGCTGCCGAAGGGCGTGGCCTCGAGGCCGCGGCGGCGCTGCGGCTCCTCGATCAGCACCAGGGCCACGCTGCGCGCGGCGAGTGCGTCGAGCAGCGCCTCGGCAGGGGCGATCTGTAGCTCCAGGGCCACGGCGGGGAACTGCTCGTGGAAGACGGCCAGCAGGCGAGGCAGCAGCCGCTCGCCGCTGCTGTGCGTGCAGCCCACGGCCACCCGGCCGGCCACCTGCCCGCGCAGCGCAAGGATATTCTGCTGGGCCCGGTCAGAGATGCGCACCAGCTCGCGGGCGCTAGCCAGCAGCTCCTCGCCGGCGTGCGTGGGCACCATGCGCTGGCCGACGCGCCGGAAGAGCCGCGTCCCGCCCAGCTGCTCCTCCAGCGCATGGATCTGCTGGCTCACTGCGGGCTGCGTCATGTGCAGCGTCGTGGCGGCCAGCGAGTAGTTGCCCGCTTCGACGACGGTCAGGAACGTCTGGAGGTGGAAGGTGTTTAGCATGAATACGAAATGCAAAATGCAAAATGCAAAATGCAGCGCAGCCCGGGCTGTGGGGTGGGCAAGCTGGGCTTTGCAGGTTGCATTCGTTACTTACTCTGGCTGGCGTCGGCGGCGCCTTCGTTGGTGTAGGCCTGCTTAAGATGCACTGGCTTGCTCTTGCGGGACAGGCGCAGGTTCAGCGCCTCCACCAGGATCGAGAAGCCCATGGCGAAGTAGATGTAGCCCTTAGGAATATGGAAGCCCAGGCCATCTGCGGTAAGCGAGAAGCCGATTAGCAGCAGGAAGCTGAGGGCAAGCATCTTCACAGTGGGGTGACGCTCCACAAACGCGCTCAGGGGGCCGGCTGCCACCAGCATCACGCCGACGGCGATCACCACGGCAGTGATCATCACCCAGAGCGCCTCGGCCAGGCCCACAGCGGTGATGACCGAATCCAGCGAGAAGACGATGTCGAGCAACATGATCTGGATGATCACCGCTGTGAATGATGTCGCCACCCGCTCGTTTGCGTGACCCTCCTCGCCCTCCAGCTTGTCGTGGATCTCGGTGGTGGCCTTGTAGATCAAGAAGAGGCCGCCGAACAGCAAGATCAGATCACGTCCTGAGAAGCCACGACCGAAGATCGTAAACAGCGGCTCAACCAGGCTGGCGATCCAGCTGATGGAGAGCAGCAGCAGGATGCGCATGATCAGCGCCCCGGCCAGGCCTACCTGCCGTGCCCGCGCCTGCTGCTCCTTCGGGAGCTTGCCGGCCAGAATGCTGATGAAGATCACGTTATCGACGCCCAGGACGATCTCCAACACTGTGAGCGTGAGGAGTGCGAGCAGGTTCTCCGACGTAAAGATGGCTTCCATTGTTTCCTTGCGCTAACCAAGAGCAGCTTGCCTAATCTTAGCAGCATTTGCAAGTTGCGATCCTAGTAACCGTTCAGGGGGTGCGATGGAGTGCAGACAAGCACCATGATTGGCGTGGGATTTCACTCGGCTGGTGATACTTTGGACGTGACGAGGTACAAAACCGCAATGAACAGCATGCTAGTCATAGCCAGGCGTGGGTGGAAAACCTATCTCC
>JAYUYB010000882.1:0-14119 GCA_043752655.1 Chloroflexota bacterium | reverse complement strand
AGATGGGCTACACCGTCTTCCCCGCCTTTCGCCGACAGGGCTACGCCAGCGAGGCGGTGCGCGGCCTGATGGGCTGGGCGGCAGCGCAGGGCGTGCCCAGCTTTGTGCTCTCGATCGCGCCCGCCAACGCGCCCTCGCAGGCCATCGCACGTCGCCTCGGCTTTGTGCTGGTGGGCAGCCACGACGACCCTGAGGATGGCCTGGAGGAGATCTTCACGCGGCCACCGCTGTAACTTGAAGCTTCCGGGAAGGTGGTTCGCCACGCACCTTGGGCTTGGAGTGAGGCCTTCCCGGAAGCTCATCCTGGTTCGCCACGCACTCTTGAGGCCTCCCCGGAAGCTCACCCATCCGGGTGAGCCAGCCTCACCCACCATGGCCTTGCCGTAACGACGCGCAGTGGCTACAATCCTGGCTATGCAAGAGCCACCCAAAGGCCCCTCGCCCGACGGCCCCGACGAGCTGCGCCGCCGCGGCTCGCTGGTGCTCCAGACCGTCCCCATCCTGCTGATCCCCTTCGGCGTGAGTCTGCTCGCCCTGCTGCTAATGCGGCTGTTCTTCGTGCCGCCCCCCGGCCTGCCGGCGCCGCCTAACCCCACCCTGCCGATCCTGGTGCTGGTGATCTTCTTCAGCGCGCTGATCCTGCTGGTGCGCCTGCGGCGGCCCACGATCTCCGCCCTGGTGCTGATCGGCGCCTGGACGCTGATCACCGTCGGGGCCGCAGTGCGCGGCGGCGTCACCTCGAACCTGATCGCGCTGCTGATCGTGCCAATCTGCGTTGCAGGCCTGCTGATCGACGCCGTGGCCAGCATAAGCCTGGCCGCCCTCGCCACGCTGCTCGTGGTGAGCCTGGCCTGGCTGGAGCTTCAGGGCGTCACCGTCGATAGGCCTGGGCCGCCGTTCCCCCTTGAGCTCCAGCTCGTCGGCGCGGCGGTCTTCTGGATCGTGCTCTTCTGGATCATCGCCGCCCTCACCTCGTTGCTCTCACGCGGGCTCCAGCAGGCCCTGCGCGAGAGCCGTCAGCGCGCCGCCGAGCTGCGCCAGCTGAGCGAGGAGCTGGAGGCGCGCGTGCAGGCCCAGACAACCGAGCTGCTCGCGCAGGCCCAGGAGCGCGCCGTGCTGGAGGAGCGCACGCGTCTGGCGCGCGAGATCCACGACACCATCGCCCAGGGCCTGGCTGGGGTGGCAGTGCAGGTGGGTGCCGCGCGCCAGGGCCTCACCCTGCTCGATGGCGCCGAGCAGCGACAGCTTGTGGCCGACCTGAGCGAGAACCTCAGCCTGGCCGAGCGTATGGCCCGCGAGACCCTGGCCGAGGCCCGGCGCTCGGTCTGGAACCTGCGCCAGCCGCTGCTGGAGCTGGGCGGGCTGCGCGATGCCCTGGAGCAGGTAGCTGCCCACGCCCAGCTGCGCGTGGTGGCGAGCACGGCGGGCGAGCCGTGGCCCCTCGCTCCCGCCGTGAAGTCGGCGCTGCTGCGCGTGGACCAGGAGGCGCTGGCGAACAGCGTGCGGCACGGCGCGGCCAGCGCCGCCACGGTCGCGCTTAGCTACAGCGAGCGCGCCGTGGAGCTGCGCGTCGCCGACGATGGGCGCGGCTTCCCGCCCGAGCTGCTGGTGCGTCGGCCCGCGCCTGGGCCGTGGGGCGGCTTCGGGCTGCTTGGCATGCAGGAGCGCATCGGCGCACTTGGCGGCCAGCTGCTGCTCTCGAACGCGGGCGGCGCGTGCGTGCATGTGGTGGTGCCACGGGCCCAGGCCGAGCTGCGGCGGCCAGCGGTGTAGCCAAAGCGGCGCGCATCTGGACGCCACCCTTGAGCGAGACCCGTACAGCGCCATTATGACTAAAACGTCACGCTGAACGCGCCAAAAGCGGGTGAAGCAGTTTAAAATCAGGTAAAGATGACGGTTTCGTCAGTTGCACATGGCGCAGCCAGGGTGCTATACTCCCGGCGCCTGGGAGCGCACCGCCTTGCGGAATGCCCGCCCAGCGCCCACAACTAACGCCCAGGGCAACCGACGCCCTTCCCCCGCCTATCGTGCCTCGTCGCATGAGCCCGCCCGCAACGCGCCACTGGCCCGTACCCGCAGGCGAGGGGAACCCCGCAGCTTAGCCGGGGTGGGCACCCACCGGCCACATTCACCAACTACATCAACCCCTTGTGCCGGCCCGGCTCCCCAACGAAGCAGGAGTCACCGTTCGCGCATTGGAACGTCGTCGCGACGTGCTACGGCTGCACGCTCGCACTGACGCGTGCCAATGCGTAAGAAAAGAGCGAGGAGTGCTGTAACACTCCTCGCCCTGGACCACAGCATAGGAATGACCGAGCGCCGGAAAGCAATCGGAGCACGTCCGTCTGTGTGGTAGCCATAGTATAGCGCATCGCGCTAGCCAGCGCGTACCACCTACACGGCCTGCTCCTAACGGGCGCGCACTTCCGTGCGCCCATGGAGCCAGCATGAGCCAGGCCATTCGCGCCAACAGCTCGCCCGCAGCGCCCACGCAGCAGCCCTCGCTGCGCTACTGCCTCGTGGTAGTACCAACCTACAACGAGGCGCTAAACATCGAGCGCCTGATCGCCGAGATCCTCGCCCAAGGCCCGCAGTACGACCTGCTTGTGGTGGACGACGGCTCGCCCGACGGCACCGGCGAGCTTGTGGCCGCCATTGCGGCGCACACCCCACGCGTGCAGCTGCTGAGTCGCCCCGGCAAGCTCGGCCTTGGCACGGCCTACCTCGCGGGCTTTCGCCACGGCCTGCGCGCGGGCTACAGCTTTATTTGCGAGATGGACGCCGACTTCTCGCATCAGCCGCATTACCTGCCCCAGCTGCTTGGCCGCGCCGAGCGCGAGGCCGATGTGGTGCTTGGCTCACGCAATGTGCCCGGCGGCCGCGTGGAGAACTGGTCGTGGGCGCGCCAGGCCCTCAGCAAGGGCGGCAGCCTCTACGCCCGCACTGTGCTTGGCATGCCTGTGCGCGACTGCACTGGCGGCTTCAAGTGCTTCCGCGCCGACGCGCTGCGCCAGATCGACCTGGGCGCCATCCGCTCCAGCGGCTACGCCTTCCAGGTGGAGCTGAACTACCGCTGCCACCAGGCGGGCCTGCGCATCAGCGAGCTGCCGATTGTCTTCCCCGACCGTGTGGCCGGCAGCTCCAAAATGTCGCAGCGGATCATTCTGGAGGCGGCCCTGATGGTGCTGCGCCTGCGCCTGGCGCCCGCCCCGCTCCCCATTGCCGAGCCCGCCCTGCTGGCCCGTGAGCTTGGCGGCCGCCTCGGCGAGCGAGCGGAGTAACCCATGCAGACCACACATCCCCTCGCCGAGCTGCAGCGGGCGCCCGGCGTGCGCTTCGGCCTCGTAGGCCTAAGCGGCGTGCTGCTCAACAGCGCCGTGCTCTGGGCACTGGCCCTTGTGCTCGGCCTGCCCGCCATGCTCGCCAGCCTGCTCGCCACCGAGGCCGCGATCCTGAGCAACTTCCTGCTCAACGACCGCTGGACCTTCGCAGCGGGCGGCTACCGCCACGGCCTTAGCAAACGCCTGCTGCGCTACCACGGCGTCGCCGCTGGCGGCATGGCCATCTCGCTCGGCGTGCTCGCCGCCCTCACCAGCCACAGCCTGCTGCCGCTGCTGCTCGCCAACCTGCTCGCCATCGGCGCGGCCACAGCCTGGAACTACCTGGTGGGCTCCAGCTGGGCCTGGCAGCAGCCCGCCCAGCAGCCCGCCCGGTCCGTGGGCGGGAGCGTGTGGCGCCGTGTGGCCGCACTGGCCTGCGTGGCGCTGGCGGCGCTCGGGGCGCTCTCGCTGGCGGCGCGTGTGGCCGGAGGCCTAACAGGCGCCCTCGTGCTGATCGCCGCGCTGGCGCTCTTCGCCCAGGCGCTCTTCTCGCTCTACATGATGCTCTACTCGTGGGAGCACCCGGAGCGGCTGGCGGCCAGCGGCGGCCCAAAGGCCTTCCTGCCGCCGCGCCACTCCTTCACCGTGCTGCTGCCGGCGCGCCACGAGGAAGCCGTGATCTACGGCACGATCCAGTCGGTGTGGGCGGCCAACTACCCCGCGCAGCTGCTGGAGGTGGTGGTGATCTGCCATGCCGACGACGCGGGTACGATTGCCGAGGCGCAGCGGGCCATCGCGGCGATCGGCTCGCCACACGTGCGCGTGGAGACGTTTACCGGCACGCCGATCAACAAGCCGCGCGGGCTGAACGTGGGCCTGGCGCGCACCGGCAACCAGGTGGTGACGATCTTCGACGCCGAGGACGACATCGACCCAAATATCTTCAACACCGTGAACACGCTGATGCTCCAGGAGGAGGTTGGCGTGGTGCAGGCGGGCGTGCAGCTGATGAACTTCCGCGACCGCTGGTTCAGCGTGCATAACTGTCTGGAATACTTCTTCTGGTTCAAGAGCCGCCTGCACTTCCACGCCGCCGTGGGCATGATCCCCTTGGGCGGCAACACGGTGTTTGTGCGCCGCGATCTGCTGGAGCGGCTGGACGGCTGGGACGAAGGCTGCCTCACCGAGGACGCCGAGATCGGGATCAGGCTGAGCGCTATGGGCGAGCGCATCCGCGTGGTCTACGACGCCCAGCACGTAACGCGCGAGGAGAGCCCGGCGACGCTGCCGCAGCTGATCAAGCAGCGCACGCGCTGGTGCCAGGGCTTTATACAGGTGCTGCGCAAGGGCGCGTGGCGCAGCCTGCCGCGCCTGGATCAGCGCCTGCTGGCGCTCTACACCCTGAGCTACCCGCTGCTCCAGGCCACCCTGCTGCTGCTCTGGCCGCTCATGCTGCTGGCGGCGCTCTGGATCAAGCTGCCGCTGCTGGTGACGATGGTGTCCTTCCTCCCGCTGTACGTGCTGCTGCTCCAGCTTGTGGCCACTGTGATCGGCGCGCGCCTGTTTACGCGCGAGTATGGCTTGCGCCTGCCGCTGCTTATGCCCGTGACCATGACGCTTACCTTCCTGCCGTACCAGTGGCTGCTGGGCGCCAGCGCGCTGCGGGCCGTGTACCGCGAGCTGCGCCGCGAGCGCGGCTGGGAGAAGACCGCCCACACCGGCGCGCATCGCCAGCTACAGGCCGAGCGGGCGCGCGAGGAAGGAATATCCTACTAATGAGCACACAAACCCTTTCACATACGCCGCCCCTGGCCGGGGCGTGGCCTGCTGCTAGAGCCTGGGTCGCGGGCCACCGCGAGCAGCTCTGGGTCGCGGCGCTGCTGCTAGTGGCCATCCTGGCCCACGGCGTGAACATGTTCGGCTTCCCCTACTACGAGAGCGACGAGGGCACGTACATCTCTCAGGCCTGGGCCGTGGCCAGCCTGGGCGAGCTGGCGCCCTACACCTACTGGTACGACCACGCGCCGGTCGGCTGGTTCCAGCTGGCGGCCTGGGCCGGGCTCACCGGCGGCTTCCACAGCTTTGGCGGCGCGGTGAACACGGGCCGCGTGCTGATGCTGCTGATGCACACAGCCTCGACGCTGATGGTCTACCTGATTGTGCGCGCCACCCTGATGCTGGATGGCTCGGGCAGGCGCCCCGTGCGAAACGCCCAGCTCTGGCTGGCGCCCGCCGTTGCCGCCGCCAGCATCGCGGCCCTGGCCTACGCCTTCTCGGCCTACGGCATCTACTATGGTCGCCGCGTGATCCTCGACAACATCACCACGGTCTGGATGCTGCTGAGCATCGTGCTGCTGATCCACGGCCCGCTCACACTCAAGCGCGTATGGGGCAGCGCGGCGGCCCTCGGCATCTCCATCCTCTCAAAAGAGCTGACGATCTTCCTGGTGCCGGTGCTGGCCTACCTGGTGTGGCAGCGCAGCGACAGCACGCAGCGCTGGCTCTCCACGATCGGCTGGCTCAGTATCACGGGCGCGATCGTCTCCATGTACGCGCTGATGGCGGCGCTCAAGGGCGAGCTGTTCCCGACCGGCACGCTGCTCGGCGGCACCAGCGAGCATGTGAGCCTGCTAGCGACGCTGGCGTTCCAGGGCTCACGCGGGAAGGACGGCGGCCTGCTCGATCCGGGCAGCTTCTTCTGGCTTATGCTGCGGCGCTGGATCGACGAGGAGCCGCTGCTGGTGCTGGCGGGGACGGCTGCGATGCTCGGCGCGCTCCTGCTGCTGCCCTGGCGGCGCCTGGTTGGGGTGCTGGGGATCTGCACGGCTATGCTCTGGATCTTCCTGGGGCGCGGCGGGATCGTGATCGAGTTCTATCTGGTGCCGCTGCTGCCGCTGCTCGCGATCAACTTGGGGCTTGTGGGTGGCCTGGCGGCTGGCTGGCTGCGCCAGGGCCTGAGTCGTATCAAGTTGCCTGCGCTCTGGATAACGGTGCCGCTCGGCTTGGGCGCTCTATGCGCTTTCGGGGCATGGCGTGGGCTGAATGGGCCGAACTACGGCTTTAATACTAGCCCGCTTACGCTTTGGACGAGCACGCAGGCTGATGCGCAGGGCCAGGCGGTGGCCTGGGTGCGCGAGCATCTGCCGCCCGACAGCCGCATGATCATCGACCAGTCGCTCTGGCTCGACCTGCGCGACGCCGAGGCCGGGCCGACCTTCCCGCTCGCCCACTACTATTGGAAGGCAGACCTCGACCCCGAGATCCGCGACGACGTGTTCGCCAACACGCGCCGCAACGTGGATTACATCATCACCACGCCCCAGCTGAGCAAGGATGTGCGCTTCGACGACCTGCCCCTGGTGGCTGAGACGCTCATTCACTCTACGCCGATCATCAGATTCGATACCGGCGGCTGGCCGGTGGAGGTGCGCGAGGTGCGCGAGCTCTACCCCGACACGCCCACCGACGTGGTGCTGGCCCGCACCTGGGCGAGCTACAAGGCGCGCTTCATTCTGGATGGGCGCGTGAGCGACCCCGGCCGGGGCGGCGACAGCACCTCGGAGGGCCAGTCCTACGCGCTGCTGCGCGCCGTGTACGCCGACGACCGCGCGACGTTCGATGAGGTCTGGGACTGGACACAGGCGAACCTACAGCAGCCGGGCGGCCAGCTGGCGTGGCTGTACGGCACGCGTGAAGGCGCCGCGCCCGCCGTGGTAGACGCCGGCAGCGCCACCGACGCCGACCAAGACACGGCCCTGGCGCTGCTGCTGGCCTCGCGCCGCTGGGCAGAGCCGACCTACGCCCGTGACGCCCAGACCATGCTGGACGGGATCTGGGAGCATGAGACGGCTGTGGTTGCGGGCAGGCGCGTGGCGGTGGCGGGCGACTGGGCGCGCGGCGACGCGGAGAGTCTGCCGGTGATCAACCCCTCGTACTTCGCGCCCTACGCCTACCGCATCTTCGCCGAGGCCGACCCGGCGCGGCCCTGGGGCGAGCTGGTAGACAGCGCGTACACCGTGCTGGATCAGCTGCACGCCGACGCGCGCTTCGGCGGCGGGCGCGGCCTGCTGCCCACGTGGGTGGCGCTTGAGCCGACAACCGGCGCCCTGGCGCCCGCAGAGGGTTTGGAGCAGGCGAACAGCTTTGGCTACGACGGGCTGCGGGCGCCGTGGCGGCTCACCCTGGACTGGCTCTGGTTCCACGACGAGCGGGCGCGCGAGGCCCTTGGGCGCTTTACATTTCTGCGCGAGCGGCTGGAGCAGGAGGGGAAGCTAGACGCGGTGTACAGGCTGGATGGCACGCCCGAGGCGGGCCACGAGTCGCTGGCGATGTACGCGGGCGTGGTGCCGGCGCTGCTCTTCAGCGGCGGCGAGCAGATCGCCTTCCAGACCTTCGACCAGAAGCTGGGCGCGGCCTACCACGACGACGGGCAGACGGCCGCCTGGGGCGACCCAGACAACTACTACGATCAGAACTGGGCCTGGTTTACCACGGCGCTACTCGATGGGACGCTCGGCAACCTGTGGGCGGGCGACGAGCGCCTGGACTGGAGCGGGGTGGTGGCGAACTAACGCACCCGGTCCTTAATCTTCTCTTGACATTTGGGCAGGGTTCTGCTATCGTCCTTGGTATTCAAACGGGTCTGAACAATCTGTCTGCGCTAGGAGCTGCGCTATGCCCGCAACCTGGACGCTCCCGGAGTATCTGGAGCGCAAGGCCGCACTCGTGGAGGCGTACCGCGCGCAGCTCCGCGCGCCAGGTGCTGCGCCCACGCCGCTGCGTGCCACCGCCGTCGTCGCCGCCGGATCGGGCGTGCGGCCCATCCGCGTGCGTGAGTACCTTGTCACCACCGACTCGGGGGCGGCCCTGGGCGGCTACGGGCTTGGCCCTAGCGCCCCGGAGCTGCTGCTGGGCGCCCTGGCAAGCTGCCTCGCCCACTCGGCCCTGGTGATCGCGGCCGACCGTGGGGTCGCCTTCGACCAGCTGGAGGTGGAGGTGACGGGCCAGCTCGACTATCGCGGCACGCTCGCCGTCGCCGACGACGCCCCCGTGCCGCCCACAGGCATCGCCTACACCTTGCGCTTCGCTGGCAGCATCGCCGACGAGGCGGCCGCCGCCATTCAGACGGAGCTTGAGCGTCTCTGCCCGGTGCTGCTCGCCCTCACCCGCCCAACCAGCGTGGCAGGTGCGATCGAGCGGCTCCAGCCTGCCCCGTAGCCGCCGCCCTGTGTAGCCTGTGGAGGTGCCAACCATGTGTCCACCGAACGCCATCGCCTGCATGCAGTCGCCCGAGGTTAGCCGCCGTAGCCTGATCAAGTACGGGCTCGGCGCTGCCGCCGCCGCCCTAGCGCTCCCGCTAAACGCCGCGCAGGCCGCCCCCGTGCGCCGCACTAGCTTCAGCAATCTGGCCGACCTGACGCACGTGCTTGGGCCGGACTTCCCGCTCTTCCCCGGCGCCCCGTCGCCCTTCAAGGTGACAACCGCCGTCACCCACGCCACGAGCGGCTACTACGGCAGCGTCCTGACCTACTGGGAGCACTCGGGCACGCACATGGATGCCCCGGTACACTTTGCGCCGCAGGGCCTGTTTGTGGATCAGCTGCCGATTGAGAGTCTGGTGGTGCCTGCGGCGGTGATCAATGTGACCGAGCAGGTGCGGCGTGACCCCGACTACGTGGTGACGCCCGACGACATCCGGGCCTGGGAGCGGCGCTACGGCCGCCTGCCAGACAACGCCGCCGTGCTGATGGCGAGCGGCTGGGGCGCGCGGGCTGGCTCGGGCGAGGCCTTCCGTAACAGCGATGCGGGCGGCGTGATGCACTTCCCCGCCTTCGGCAAGGCCGCGATCGACTTCCTGCTCACCGAGCGCAAGATCAGCGGGATCGGCGTGGATACCCTGAGCCTCGACCACGGCCCCTCGGCCGACTTCGCGGTGCATTTCACGCTGCTGTCCAGCAACCGCTGGGGGCTGGAGAACGTGGCGAACCTGGAGGCGATCCCGCCGAGCGGCGCCACGATCTTTGTCGGCGCTCCCAAGGTGGCCGCTGGCTCAGGCGGCCCCAGCCGCGTAATGGCTGTCTGGTAGGCGCGCAGAAGCGTGGCTTACGCAGGATCGAGCAGGGCGGCGAGGGCGCGCGACTCCAGCGCGCCCTCGCCGTGGTCGGCGCGGCGGCTTTTGCCGGAGCGAGCGCCGCCGGTGAAGCGGCCGATCTGGCTCATCGGCGCTGCTCCAGAACCAGGGCAACGGCGAGGTCGGCAGCCCGCCCGCCAGCAGCGTGAGCGCGGGCGCCACCGGGTGCAGCCCGCCCCGCAGCTGAGCGAAGGCCAGGGCGAGCAGCGGGCTGCGGGCGCTCAAAACTCGATGCCCTGCTGGGCCTTGAGCCCTTGGTCGCGGAAAGGGTGCTTGATCTCGCGCATCTCCGTCACCAGGTCGGCGTAGTCGATCAGGGCCTGGGGCGCGTCGCGGCCGGTGATGATCAGGTGCAGCATTGGTGGCTTGTTCGTGCGCAGCCAGGCCAGAACCGCCTCAAGATCAAGCCAGCCGAAGCTCAGCACGTAGGTGAACTCGTCGAGCAGGAAGACATCGTAGGCACCGCTGCTGATCAGGCCCTTGGCGACCTCCCAGCCGTTCAGCGCCTTTGCCTGGGTTTCGTCCATGTCGCGGCTGGTCCAGGTAAAGCCATCGCCCATGGGGGTGAGTGCCACGCCCATGCGTGTGAGGGCGCGCAGCTCGCCGTAGTTGGCGTTCTCGTGCTTGAAGAACTGCACGCCGCCAACGCGCATCTCCCGCCCCCAGGCCCGCAGCAGCACGCCGAGGGCTGCGGTGGTCTTGCCCTTGCCGTTGCCGGTGTTCACGATCACCAGCCCCTGCTTGCGCGCCTTGCCCTTCGCCTCGGGCGGGGCGTCGGGCGTGGCCTCGTCGTCGTCGCGCTCAGTCTCGCTCATCGGGCACCTCTTTCAGCTCAGGTATCAGCATGGTGACAAGGGGCAGGCGGCCACATCGTTGGGGGCGAGCAGGGTAATCTGGGTCGCGAGTCTCACGGGTGCCTCCGCTAATGGCAACACAAAGCCCCGGCCTTCAGAGAAGGGCGGGGCGACGATTACGCCCTAGCATCCGGGCTAGCGTGGGACACCTCGACGGTATAAGTTGCACAGGGTACTGGAGTCGCTAAAAGTATATCACAGACGCTGCGCCTGTGGCAGCACGTACCCCTAAGGCGGTGCGACGTAAAGTTTCGGGACGCTGCTTCCATCGGCACGCCGTGGCGCTGAAGCGCCCGGCTGGGCGGGCGCGCAAAGGCCGCCGGTGCGGCCTCACCAGCCCGCGCAGGCGGGCTTCGGCACCCCTCGCCGCGACTTCAGCCGCCAGGCAAGCGCGCCCGAAACCATACGCCGCACCCCCCCTAAGCCGGAGCTTGATTTGCTGCTGCCGTGGCGACGAAGCGATAGCCACGACCGGAGATCGTCGCGCTGTAGCGCGGCTTCTGCCACCTATCCTACAGCTTACCCGCAGATTGTGGATGTGTCGGTCACCCACATTGCTCTCGGCCACAGTGGCCAGGGGCGATTGCCGGCGGCGAGTGAAGGGCGGCGGGATTCGCACCGCACCTCAGAATAGTATGGCAACCACGATGGTGTAAAGCGCGCTCGAACCTTACGTCCTCTACGCTCGGCTTTGCGATGGGGCCTGGCGCCGTAGGCGGCTGACCAGCACGCGATAGCAGAGCAGGAACAGCGTGCTCCCTCCCGTGGCCCAATAGAGCGCCTGCGCCCATAGCTGCTTGCTGTCGCTGCCGCTGAGCAGCCCATGCAACAGGGCGAGCACAAACAGCACGAAGCTCAGGAAGTGGATCAGACGCCAGGCGCGGCGCCCAAGCCAGGAGCGTGCGTAGAAACTCAGACCGACAATGGCGAGCAGATAGAGGCCGAGTTGGCCGAGCCCTACCCAGAACGGCGCGAAGCCGCTATACGCGAACGGGATCAATACCTGGGCCAGGCTCGCGTGGATGTAGCTATCGCCCAGCAAGATCAGCCCGTGGAAGAGGGCGAAGGCCAGGCCCAGCAGACTGGTGTGCTGGTGCAGTTCGAAGGCGGTCGGCCCACCCGGCCAGGTGCGGGCTAATTTGTTGGTCATCAGCAGGCCAAACACCATGGAGAGCCAGAGCAACCCGAAGGCGACGAAGGCGCTGCTGCGTGCGAGGTACCAGTAGGCCTTGGGCTCAGGGCCGAGCAGTGAGGCGCTTAGGCTGGGCAGCCACGCCGGCAGAACCACCACGGCTGCAAAGGCGCCGAGGATAGCGGCGAACAGGATGAGCAGCAGTGTATGGAGCGCCAGTGCGGGCACCAGCTCGTTGAAGTCAGGTGTTTCCTGGGCGGGCAGGGGAGGTGCCACGCCTGCACTGGCCACCGATGTGGACTTCGCGGCGCGGATCGCGGCGAGCCGGGCCGCCTTATCGTCAGGCATTGGGTGTTCCTCCATAGCTATCGGTATGGGCAATTGTTGTGGTGGTGAGTGAATCTGTGTGCATTGCCCCCCAGCGGAAGGCGTCGAGTGTGGCAGTGCGGATGAGCGTACCGTCGGCTTGCACCAGCAGCCCGGCTAGCCAGGGGCGAGCCTCGATCCAGGCCTTCCCAGCGGCACTTCCCAGGATGAGCACGGCCTTCGCTGCCACCTCAGCCTCGCCAACGCTGGGTGCCACCACTGTCACGCTGAGCAAGTCGGTGTCGGCAGGCGTGCCGGTACGTGGGTCAATGATATGGTGGCGCGCGTGGCTGCCCTGTTGCCAGCGCCGGTAGTCCCGCCCTGAGGTTGCTACCCCGCCGGTAGAGAGCAGCAGGATATCGAGTGGCTCGTTCCCACCGAACGGGTCATCAACACCGATCGGCCAGGGCGTGCCATCGGCGCGCGGCCCACTGACGGCGATATCGCCACCGGCGTCTATGAGCGCCGGGCCGACCGCGTTGAGAGAGCGCGCGGCACGCTCTGCCGCCCACCCCTTGGCAATACCGCCGAGATCGAGGCGTAGACCTGCGGGCAGGTAGAGCGTGCCGCGCCGCTCGTTCAGGCGGATGGAGCGCCAGTCGGCGACAGGCAACGCTGCTGCGACGAGGGCGCCGGGAGCGTGCTCAGCATCGGCATCGGTCAGCGCCGCGAAATCACGGTCGTAGCCGGCCTGCTCCAGCGCGCCAAGGATGGTCGGCGTCACCAACCCGTCCGTCTGCCTTGCCGCACGTAAGGCCGCCGCGAGCACCGCCGCGAGTGTGGGGCTCACGCTGGCCTTGCCGCCGCTGCTGCGGTTCAGCACGCTCAACTCGCTATCAGGCCGGAAGCGGCTCAGCGCCTGCTCCCACCTGTCGAAGCAGCTTTGGACATCCACCAGCCGTGTGCTCGTCCTGGCCTGCGGGGCATCGAGGATTGTGAGGATGCGGCTGCCCATAGCTCGAAATTGGTGTGTGACCATATGCGATCTCATGCTTGGATGACTGTTGTAATCGTGCGAGCTGCCAAACAGGTTGGCGTCCCGCCCGATAGGTATGGTGCGCCGTTAGCGTGATGAGCGGGTGGATGCAACCGGCGCAGGTGGCAGCGCGGCGGCCACCGCACGAAGCGCCGGGGGGGGCACAGGCGCCGCCACCGCCACCGGTGGGTCGCTGACCTGCGCTGCCACAGGGCCGCTGCGCTGCGCTGCCACTCCGCCGCCAGTCGTTACGGCCATGGCAACCGGCGGCAGCGCCGGGATCAGCGGGTCGCTCAGCAGCCACGCTGGCGGCGGGGCTGCGGCCCCGTCCCTGAGCACCGTCGCGGAGGCCGCTAGCGGGGGTGGTTCCTGGGCGCTAAACGCCACCCAACCCGCCAGGGTTGCGGCGATGGCTGTTGCGGTAATCAGGGACTTCATGCCCTGGGCTGGGGCGCGGCGCGTGATGCTCTGTTGTGTAGCCATCTGATACTTGCTCCTGCGTGCGGTGTCGCACGCGCTATGGTTGTATGCGTTATCGCAGGCTGGCACCGCCAGCACCAGCGCAACTGTGCGCGCTTAATCGTCGTCGCGCTCGCCGCCGTCCTCGATCTGGGCGTAGACAACCTGGCCATTCCCGGCGTCGATGTAGATCGTACTGCCGTCGCTGAATTTCACCTCGTAGACCTGGGCGCTATCTTCATCGTCGAGATGCACCGCCACGACCTCGCCCCCATTGTGGTAGGCGATGGCCGCCTGGATGGCCTGCTCCTGGCTCACCGCCCCACTCTGTGCGGCGGCGGGTACGGCATTGTTATACAGCACCGCACCGCTCTGGGCGTCCACATAGATCAAACCGCGATCGAGTCGCACCTCGTAGGCGGGTGTACCCTCGTAGCTCACCAGCTCTGGCGTTGCCGTGACTCTCGACCCAGGGGCTGCGGCGAGGGCGCTTGCCTGCGCCTGGTCGGGCGTGAAGGCGTATGTTGGCGCGGCCTGCGGAGCGGCGAGGGCGCTTGCCTGCGCCTGATCGGGCGTGAGGGCGTCTGTTGGCGCGGCCTGCGGAGCGGTAGCAACCTGGCCATTGGCTATGGCAATCTGCGCGTTGGCCGCCTCCAGGCGCGTGTTTGCCTCGGCCAGGGCCTGCTGGTAGGCCGCCTCGCGCTCGCGCACCAGGGCCTCCACCGAGGGGTCAAGCGCGGGGGCAACGTCAAGTGTCGCCGTGGTGCTCGTTGGGGCTAGAGCGGTGGGCTGGGTTAGTCGCGTGGCCAGGCCAGCCACCATCACCAGCATAAAGGCGGTGAGGGCGGCGGCGATCAATAATGGGGTGCGCTGGTTCATGGG
>JAYUYB010000881.1:0-2498 GCA_043752655.1 Chloroflexota bacterium | reverse complement strand
CGTAAGGAGCCGTGCCATGAACCTCGGTGTTATCTTCGCGATCTTCGGCGCACTGCTTGCGCTGGCCATTGCCCTGCCCGGCCTGCTGCTCGCGTGGGCCCTGCTGCTCCCTGCGCAGGTAGAGCGCGCCCGGCTGCGCATCGAGCGCACCCCCTGGCGCTGCCTCGGCCTCGGCCTTGCCGCAACGCTGCTTGCCCTGCTGCCAGTGGGCGGGCTGCTGGCGATGCCCGGCCTCTTGCAGCTCGCCGGCTGGGTGGGGCTGAGCATGTTGCTTGCCACGGCAAGCCTTGGGGGCGCGGGGCTGGCGGCCGTGATGGGCCACCGCCTGAGCAAGGGTCCCGTGTCGACGCTTACGCCTGCGGCCTTGCTGCGCAGCGCAGTGGCCCTGGAGCTCGCAGCGATTGTGCCGCTGGTTGGCTGGTTCGTGCTGCTGCCCCTGCTGAGTCTGCTCAGCGTGGGCGCGGCCATCCTGGCTGTGCTGCGGCCAGCCCCGGCGCGACGACCGGCGCCTGCGGTGATGGAGGTGGCCCATGGCGCTCAGCCGTCGTAGCCTGCTGGCGGGCGGCGCTCTTGCTGCAGGCGGCGCCCTTGCCGGCTGTGGCTACCTGGGCGAGCTCGGGGTCCCAGCGAGCGCCAGCCACGGCAGACCGCGCCCGCCCGTCCAGTGGGGGCAGGCCGCAGACAAGACGCGCCGTACGCTTGGTCGGCTCACCTACGGCCCACGACCCGAGGAGCTGGCCGAGGCTGAGGCGCTGGGGCCGACGGGCTGGATCGAAACGCAGCTTGCGCCGACGCAGCTCGACGACCGGGACTGCGAGCTGCGGCTTCAGCGGCTCGATACGCCTTTTATGGATCTGAGCCTGCTCAACGAGCTGCGGCCCGAGAATGTCGGCCCCGATTTGCGTGCCGCCACACTGCTGCGCGCCATCTACAGCCGCCGCCAGCTGTACGAGCTGATGGTGGAGTTCTGGAGCGACCACTTTAGCGTCTCGATCGAGAAGGAGCGCGTGGCCCCGCTGAAGGTGATCGACGACCGTGAGGTGATCCGGCCCCACGCCCTTGGCTCCTTCGCCGAGCTGCTCTGGGCGGCAATGGGCAGCCCGGCCATGCTGATCTACCTGGACAACCAGCGCAACCATGCCGCCAGCCCCAACGAGAACTACGCCCGCGAGCTGCTAGAGCTGCACACGCTCGGTGTGGGCGCAGGCTACACACAGCGCGACGTGCGCGAGGCGGCGCGCTGCCTCACCGGCTGGAGCGTGGACGAGGAGGGTCTCTGGCGTGGCCAGCAACGCTTCGAGCCGGCCCAGCACGACGGCGGCGTGAAGGAACTGCTTGGCCAGGTGCTGCCGGCCGGCGGCGGAGCGCACGATGTGGAGCGGCTGCACGGGCTGCTGCTGGCGCACCCCGCCACACCGCGCTTCATAGCCGCCAAGCTGGTGCGGCGCTTCGTGGCCGACGAGCCGCCGCCAGCACTGATCGAGCGGGCTGCTGAGGCTTTCCGCCGCAGCAACGGCGCCATCCCCGCAGTGCTGCGCGCCGTGCTGCTCGCGCCTGAGCTTGCGATTGCGCCGCCCAAGTTCAAGCGCCCGCTACAGCTGGCGGCGGGGGCGCTGCGTCAGCTCGGCGCCGCTAGCGACGGGGGCGCGCCGGTGCAGGCCGCCTTGGCCGCCATGGGCCAGCCGCTGTTTGCGTGGCCCACGCCCGACGGCTTCCCCGACCGCAGCTCGGCCTGGAGCGGCAGCCTGCTGCCGCGCTGGCAGTTCGCGATGCGCCTGGCTAGCGGCGAGCTGGAAGGCACACAGCTTGATCTGGCGGGGCTGATCGCGGCCAGCGGCGCCGCAACTATGGGCGCGTGGCTCCAGCGGCTGAGCGGCCTGCTCTGGGACGCGCCGCTGCCGCCGCCTATGGCAGCGCGACTGATCGCCGCGCTCGGCCAGGAGCTCACCAGCGAGCGGGCCGCCCTTGGCCTGGCCAGCATGCTGGCCGCACCACAGTATCAGTGGCGGTGAGTGGCAGACGGTGGACGGTGGATGGTGGACGGTGGACGGTGCCGCGCCCTCCCGGCTATCGGCTATCGGCTATTTTTGAGCGAAGGAGTACCCAATGGACCGACGCGCTTTCCTGAGATCGGCGGCGAACGCTGTGGCAGGCCTGCCAGGCTGGATGCCACGGCTGGCGTTCGCGCCGCGCGGCACGCCGCCGCGCGGAGACGTGCTCGTCTGCGTCTTTTTGCGCGGCGCGGCCGACGCTCTGAACATGGTTGTGCCGCACGGCGAGGCCGCCTACTACCGTGAGCGCCAGACGATTGCGGTGGCGCGGCCGGACGACCGACGCGCAGCGGCTAGCCTGCGCGCCCATGACCTGGACGGCTTTTTCGGGCTGCACCCGGCGCTTGCGCCGCTGCTGCCCACCTGGGGTGTCGGGCAGCTTGCGATTGTTCACGCCTGTGGCGCGCCCGACGAGAGCCGCTCGCACTTTCAGGCCATGGAGCTGAT
>JAYUYB010000880.1:0-2498 GCA_043752655.1 Chloroflexota bacterium | reverse complement strand
AGATTCTGGTGTGGCTGGTGGTGGCCGCGATCTGCGGCTCGATCGGCTCCGCGATTGTTGGCTACAGCCCAGGTGGCCTGCTCGCCTCGATCGGCGTGGGGCTGGTGGGCGCCTTTATCGGCTCGTGGCTGGCGCGCACGTTTGGCCTACCCGAGCTGCTCACGCTTACGTTTGGCGATGTGCGGGTCGAGCTGATCTGGACGATTGTTGGCGCAGTGATTCTGGTGGCGCTGGTGGCGCTGTTTCGCAGATCGGGGGGCAGGCGCTACCGCCGCGCCGCCTAGCTCCGCTCCAGCAAGTAGAGCCCAAGCTCGCCGTCGAGGGCGTAGTCGGTGACGACGAACCCGGCGGCGAATGCGGCCTGCGCGATGGCCCGCACCTGGAGGCGCCAGGCGCGGGCCTTTGGCATGTCGCTGGCCTTGAGAGCCTCGATCTCGGCGGGGATCTGGAGCAGCAGCCGGGGGCCGTCCGGCACAATGGCGCTGAGGAGTAGGGGATCGGGGTTAGCGAGCGGAGCCAGGGCCCTGAAGCTGTCCGCACCCATGCTCATTCCGGCTCCGGCCTGGCACGCGGCGACGCGCTCGGACGACAGCCACCAGTCCACCTGGAAGCGGTCGCTGGGCAGCTTGCCGTGGGGCTCCTCGGGCTCGGGGCCGTAGAGGTTGGGCAGGTAGGTGCGGCAGGTGGCGCCGAGCTTGCGGATGTTGAGGCGGGCGTTGCGGCTGATCAGCGGGTCGAACGTCCAGGTCATCAGGTCGAGGCCCTGGGCCAGCACACGCTCGCGCTGGGCCCACTTGAGCCGCTCGCCGATGCGGGCGTCGCGGTGGCTGGGGCGCACGGCGGCCATGTGCGAGGCGTGCTTGAGGCGCCCGTCTGGGGTGCGGGCCAGGAAGCCGAACACGAACCCGAGCAGGGGCGAGTTGGGGGCAGCCGCGTCGAAGGCGCCGAGCACGAGCCCGCCGTTCTTCTGGATGGTGAGCAGCATGTGGTCGGGCACGACGCCGAACGGCCCCCATACCTCGCGCTGAAGCTGCTCGCAGGCGCTGTACTCGGCGTGGGTGGCAATGGGGCGAATGGCGATATTCATTGGAGGATTACCATATCGTCGCGGTGAACGACCTCGGGGCCATAGTCGTAGCCGAGGGCCTCGGCGATCTGTGTGGAGCGCAGGCCCTTAATGGCGCGCAGGTCGGCGGCGCGATACTGGACGAGGCCGCGGGCGATCTCGCGGCCGTCGGGCGCGTAGATGCGCACCGTCTGGCCGCGGTCGAAGTCGCCCTCGACGGCGGTGATGCCGGCGGGGAGCAGGCTTTTGCCCTGGCGTACAAGGGCGTTGACGGCGCCGTCGTCCACGATCAGGCGGCTGCTGCGGGCCGTCTCGGCGAGGATCCAGCGGCGGCGGGCGTCGGGGTGGGTGGCGGTGGCGGGGAAGCGCGTGCCGAGGCGCTCGTCGGCGGCGACGCGCAGAATCACGTCGGGCTCCATGCCAGAGGCGATCACCACAGTGGTGCCGGAGCGGGTGGCAAGGTCGGCGGCCTGGATCTTGGTGCGCATACCGCCGGTGCCGCGCGCGGAGCCGGCACCGCCGGCGATGGCCCAGATATGTTCATCGATCAGGGGCACCTCGGCGATCAGGCGGGCGCTGGGGTCGCTGCGGGGGTCGGCGCTGTAGAGGCCGGCAATATCGGTGAGGATGAGCAGCGTGTCGGCGTCGACGAGGCCGGCGACGAGGGCGGAGAGATTATCGTTGTCGCCGACGCGGATCTCGGCAGTGACGACGGCATCGTTCTCGTTGACAATCGGCACAATGTCGCGCTCCAGGCAGAGGGTGAGCGTGTTGCGGGCGTTGAGGTAGCGCCGCCGGTCGCGCAGGTCGTCGCGGGTGAGCAGGGCCTGGGCCACCTGGAGGCCATAGAGCTCGAAGAGCTGCTCGTAGAGATGCATCAGGCGGCTCTGGCCGACGGCGGCGAGCATCTGTTTGAGGGGCACGCTGGCGCGGGCCTTGGGCTGCGGCGTGGCAGCGAGGCGCTCGCGGCCGGCGGCCACGGCGCCGGAGGAGACGAGCAGCACCTGGACGCCGCGCGCGTGGAGGGCGGCCACCTGGCGGGCGAGGCCAACCATGTAGGGCCGGTTGAGCCGATCAGTGCCGGCGGTGAGCACGCTGGTGCCGAGCTTGACGACGAGGCGGCTGACGGGTGCTGCGTTCATAGGGAGCTATTATAGACGAGGCGAGGGCGGCGGAGGGCAGGTTTCGCGGCCTCATTCTGCCGCAGCCCAGTCAACGCTGCTCGCCCCGCCGCGTGGTGCGCGCACGTTCCTGTATAGCCTCTGATACGACAGATGACTTCAGAATGCGGAATTTTGCACGAGGGGCTCATCACGTAATATGAGGGACACTACCCCGATCTCCCCAAGCCATAATAGAGATCGCCGCTGCGAGCAGCCCCGCCCGCTGCACCTCGCCCTGCTCGATCAGTGCACGCGCGCGCTCGAACCAG
>JAYUYB010000879.1:0-2502 GCA_043752655.1 Chloroflexota bacterium | reverse complement strand
ATCGCTTCATCCGCAATGATCGCGGCCTCGGCTACATGCTCATCGTCGATCCAGCCTGTCGCTAAGCCTCGCCTCCCTCAACGATCCTTAAAGGGCGCCCCCGTGTGGGCGCCCTCTGCCGTCCCGGTTAGCCCCCTCCTACATCACCGCGTCAGCCCGCCGTCAGCGCCCGTCAGCTTGATGGTAGTCGCCCGGGCCGCGTCGCATTCGCCTCTCTTGGTACTGTAGAGCTGTGGCCCACCCCGCGCCGCGCCCCACAGATCGAGGAGGTATCGCATGCAAACCCGTCGCCGCCCCACTGAGCCCGCTCGCCAACTCCGCCGCCACCCGCTCTGGCTGGTGCGGCCCTTCGCCATTGGCAGCGGCCTGCTGGCCGCGAGTATCGCCCTAGCTCTGGGCCTGCCGGGTCTGCTCGACAGCGCCGCCTTCCGCCTGGGCTTCGCCGCCATGGAGCTGCTGGTCTTCTGGCGCTACTACCTGCTGCCCTTCATCGCCTGGCGCTTCTTCCAGCTGCTGATCGGCGAGGACCGGATCGAGGTGGTGCAGCTTGAGCGCCTAGACCCATCCAGCGACAGCTTCCCGCTGCCCAACTCTACGATCAGCATCTCGCAGCGGCTCTGGCAGATTCCGTTCAACATTGGCACGCTCACGGTTCAGACAGGCGCGGCCACCGTGCGCTACACCCTGCTTACACCGGTTCGACCCTGAGGAGCACCACATATGGCGACGCACACTGCTACGGTCCAGACAGAGCGCAGGCCACCCCTGCTGATCACCCCGCTTTCCAGCGCGGACGCCCTCAGCCAGCTGCTAGCTGTGCCGCCAGAGCTGCTGCACCGCGAACAAACCCTGCTGGCTGCGGGGCAGCGGGCTGGCCTGGCGCTGGAGCCCCTCGGCACCGCGCCGCTCTTCGCAGGCCACCGCCTCTACCCGGCCCAGCCCCACAGCTGGCTGCTCGCCAACCTGGCCGACGACCCACTGTGCCAACATGTCGATGGCTACCCGGTGCCGCGCGCCGTGCTGCGGCGGCTACAGCGGCTGCACCGTGCAGGCGTCGAGGTAGATGCGCTCTACGTCGCCCACGAGCTTGAGCCGGGCCGCATCGCGCCCGGCGAGCCGCTGCGCCTGGAGCAGATCGAGCCCTCATCCTCCGCTGCGGCCATTGCACAGGCACGGCGCCTGAGCAGCGTGGTGCGTTGGGCCTGGGCCACGGCGCTGCTGCCACTTGCAGCCTCCGCCATCGCCTTAGGCACGGCCACTGTGGCCGCCGTGGGGCTGCGGGCAAGCGCGCCCGCCCTCGACCCTATCCTGTTCGGCGCGATCGTCGCAGCGGGCCGCCCTGTGGCCCCTGGCGAGCCGGCCCGCTGGCTCATCCTCGACCGCTGGCTCTACGACGCGCCCACGGAGTAGCCCATGCATACCTGGACGATCAAAGATCTGCTGCGCGCCGCTACCCCCTACGAGGCATGGTGCGCGCCCGTCGGCCGTGAGCTGCGTCTGGGTATCGCCCTCGGAACGGGCGGTACGCTGCTGGGTGCGGGCCTGCTGCTTGCCGCAGAGCCAGCCCTGGCTTTCCTCCAGCACCCCTTCTGGCTCGTCCTGCCGGGGCAAGCCGTGGCACTGGCGGCGCGCGCGGCAGCGGTGCGCAGCGAGCTTGGCATGCTCTACATGCTCTGGCTGCTGGCTGTGGGGCTGCTCGCCTGGCCGACGCGCGGCTACACGCGCGCAGCCCTCGGCTGGCAGCGCACCCTCTGCGCCCTAGCGCTGCTCGGGACACTCAACGGCGCGGTGCTGCTCGCGGGCCTGGCGCTCCTCGCGCTGAACGCCGCCCTCTGGATCCTGCTGCTCGTGCTCGCCGTCGGCTGCGCGGTAGCCTGTGGGCGGCACCTCACTCGCTACAGCGCGCACACAGCCCGAAGATCGAGAGATGGGCGAGCCGCGCGCTAAACTTGTAGCGCTGCTCCAGTTCGCGCCGCAACGGCTCCAGCAGGCCTGGGTCGGCCTCGCTGATCGCGCCGCAGCTCTCGCAGACAAGATGGTGGTGACGGTGCTGGCTGAGCAGCGCGTAGACCATATGGTTCTGGCCCAGGCTGGTCTCGCTCACGAGGCCCGCGTCGTGCAGCCAGCGCAAGCTTCGGTAGATCGTGGTGTGATCGACGCTCAGGCTCGGGTAGCGCTGCGCGATGGAGCTGCCGATCTCGTCGGCGCTCACGTGGCGCTCACTGCACTCAAGCGCCTCCAGCACCAGGCGGCGCTGCGGCGTAAGCCGGTGCCCCCTGGCCCGAAGATGATCGATCAGGCTTCGATTCTTATCCATCTGCTGTGTACCTGCACATATATGCAGCAGATTATAGAGCCCCCCGCCCCGCCCGTCAACGCACCCCCTGCCGCTGAGACCAAAAAGGGTGTGATCAGAACGTGTGGATCGTGCATTATCGGCGAGAGCGGGAGGCGTGTTGAGCGCCAGGGCGAGTTCGGGGATAATTGGCGGTACCACCCAGC
>JAYUYB010000878.1:0-2503 GCA_043752655.1 Chloroflexota bacterium | reverse complement strand
GTCGCGGCGCGAGCTGGGGCGCCCGCCCTCCACAACCACCACCCGCTGGCGCGTGCTGCTGCCTGGGCGTACCGTCATTGGGGCCTCCCTGCGAATGCAAAATGCAAAAGCCGGACAACGCTATCGGCGCCTTGTACGGGCGCGCTATAGCGCGCCACTACTCTGCTCGGCTACCCTCTACCGTCTATCTTCTCCACCGTCACAAAGGCGTTGTAATCGGGCACGCCGCTTGTAGCCTGGCGCCCACGCGGTACGAGCACGTTGCCCTCGGGCCAGAAGACCTGGATGTGGCGCGCGATGATCGGCGCCGTCTGCACGCTGCCCTCCATGCTGCCAACCTCCGAGGCCAGCCGCACCCGGTCGCCCTCGTGCAGGCCAAGGGCCACAAGATCGCTCGCGGCCATAAAGACCGCCTCGCGCCCCGCGCCGGTCAGGCCGTCCTTCTTGCCCTGGACAATCGAGTTGAACTGCTTGCCGCGCCGCGTGCTCACCTTGAACTGCCCAGTCGGCACCTGATCATTTGGCGGCGCGAGCGGCGTAAAGTGGCCTTTGCCGTCGGGGGTGGGGAACTCGCCGCCCTCGCAGAGGCGCGGGCCGCCCCACTGGAAGGCGTCGCCGGCCTTTTTCAGCCGCTCGATGCCGTGATAGCTCGGAATCGTGCGGGCGATGTCGTCGCGCACGGCCTGGGCGTCGGCGAAGTGGATCTGCTTGGCGGCCTCGGGGCGCACGCGCTCGGCCAGCTGCATGAAGATCTCCCACTCGCTGCGCGCCTCGCCAATGCGCGGCCCCCGGATCTCCGGGCTGAAGTAGACCCGCCGCTCGGTGGAGGTCTCGGTGCAGCCGCCGCGCTGCTCGTAGCGCGTCTGGGCGGGCAGCAGCAGCACCTCGTCCGCAGGCTCCACGAACATCTGCGAGGAGAGCACAATATCCTGGTGGACGCGCAGCGGCACCCGCTCCAGCGCCGCCTGCACATAGGCTGGCTCGGGCAGCACCTCCAGGAAGTTGCCGCCGCTGCTGTAGAGCACATCTAGCGCGCCCGCGTGGGCGGCGTCGAGCATGTGCGTGGCGTCGAGGCCCTTCCAGTCCGGCACTGGGAAGCCCCACAGCTCGCTTAACGTCGCGGCGCTCTCGGAACTCACAGGCCCAAGGCCGGGCAGAGTCGAGGGGGCCGCACCCATCTCGCCGCCGCCCTGCACGCCGCTGTGGCCGCGGATCGGCACCAGCCCGCTCTTGGCGTGGCCCACGTAGCCCCCAGCCAGAGCCAGGTTCACGATGGCCGCCACGTTCTCCACGCCGCAGATATGCTGGGTGATGCCCATGCTCCAGATGAAGACCACGTTCTTTCTGGTGCTCAGCAGCTCTGCGAAGCGCAGCATATCCTGGCGCGTCGCGCCGCTCGCCGCCTCCAGCTCCTCCCAGCTCTGGCCGGCGATGATGGTGCGCAGGGCGGGCCAGCCCTCGGTGTGGGCCTCGATAAACGCCTGGTTCTCCCATCCGTGCTCGATCAGCGCCTTGAGCGTGCCGTTGAGGAAGCCGATGTCGCCGCCCTGGGCCAGCTGGAAGAAGTGATCCATCAGCTTGGTGCCGAACAGGGCGCTCTCGGGCACGCTCGGCACCCAGTAGCGCGTGAGCCCCGGCTCCTGGTAGGGGTTGATCACCGCGATCTCGGTGCCAGCTTGCTTCGCCTCGTACAGATATTTCGTGGCCACCGGCTGGTTATTCGCCAGGTTGCTGCCGATCAGCACCACCAGATCGCTGCCGATCCAGTCGCTGTACGACACGGTGGAGGCGCTCACGCCGATGGTCTGGCCCAGGGCGACCGTGGAGGGCGAGTGGCAAATGCGCGCCGCGTTGTCGATGTTGCTGGTGCCCAGGAAGCGCGCCACCTTCTGCGCCACGTAGTAGATCTCGTTGGTGATCCCGCGCGAGGTGAGGTAGAAGGCGACCCGGCGCGGGTCGGTGGCACGCATGCGGTCGGCGATGTGGTCGAGGGCGGCATCCCAGCTAATGCGCGTGAAGCCCTGCTCGCCGCGCTTGCGCAGCATCGGGTAGGGCAGGCGGCCGAGCGCGCGCAGATCGTTGCTGCGCAGCTTGGCGAGCGGCGCCACATCCGCCAGGAGCGTTATGTCCAGTGCGCCCATGGTATTGAGCCGCAGCAGGTTGAGGCGCACCACACACAGGTGGATCTCCTTCATCGTGAAGTCGTGGAGGCCGCTGGTGCCAAGGGCGCAGCCGTCGCACACGCCCTTTGTGAGGATGCGCCAGGCGTAGGGCAGGTTATCGCGGTTCTGCCAGGTGATGCGAAACATCTCCATGAAGTGATGCGGCTTGGTGTGCCCCAGGCCAAAGGGGCGCCACGAGGCCCAGTGGCGCGGGTTGAACGTGAGCAGCTTGCGCATGGCTATGCCTTGGAACGTGCGCGTAGGGCATCTGCTGTGGCGCGCCAGCTGATCGTGCTGTGGGCGGCGTCCAGCTCGGCGGCAAGCGTCTCGGCCACCTCGGC
>JAYUYB010000877.1:0-2503 GCA_043752655.1 Chloroflexota bacterium | reverse complement strand
CGCCGGGGATGCGCCCGAGGATGTGGGTGCCGTCGTTAGCGTACTCCTCCTGCTCCACCACGCCGCGGCGATGCCAGAGCGACACAAGATCGTTGCGCTGGTAGGGGATGAGCACATCGAGCGGCACCATCGCCTCGGCGAGCGCCTGCTCGATACGAGCGCGCAGGGTGTCGAGGCCCCAGCCCTGCTGCGACGAGACGGCCACGAAGTCCGAGGGCATGCCCATCTCGGCCACGAGATTGCCCACGGCGTCGGGGCCTATGCCCTCCATCAGATCCACCTTGTTGAGCACAGTGATGGTCGGGCGCTTGCCGACGTGAAGCTCCTCCAGAGTTCGCTCCACCGTTTTAGCGTGCTCCTCGGCGTTGGGGTGGGTGAGATCGACCACGTGGAGCAGCAGGTCGGCCTCGTTGATCTCCTCCAGGGTGGCGCGGAAGGACGCCACAAGCTGGGTAGGGAGCTTCTGGATGAAGCCGACGGTGTCGGTGAGCAGCAGCTCCTGGCCGCCGGGCAGCGTAATCTGGCGCGTGGTTGGGTCCAGCGTGGCGAAGAGCTGGTTGGCGGTATACACATCGGCGCTGGAGAGCGCGTTGAGCAGGGTGCTCTTGCCGGCGTTGGTGTAGCCCACCAGGGCCGCGACGGGCACACCGCTCTGGCGGCGCCGCTTGCGGTACAGCTCGCGGTGGCGATGGACATCGGCCAGCTGCTCTTTGAGGATAGCGATGCGCCGGTCGATCAGGCGGCGATCAATCTCAAGCTGCGTCTCACCGGGACCACGCAGGCCAACCACGCCACCAGCTGAGGTGCCGCCGCCCGTACCCGCCTGGCGCTCAAGGTGCGTCCACTGGCGGCGCAGCCGGGGCAGCAGATAATCGTACTGCGCCAGCTCTACCTGCAGGCGACCCTCGTGGGTGCGCGCGTGCTGGGCGAAGATGTCCAGGATCAGAGCGGTACGATCCAGCACGCCCACCTGAAGCTCCTCCTCCAGGTTGCGCGTCTGGCTAGGGCTCAGCTCGTCATCGAAGATGATCAGGCCGGCGCTGTGCTGCTCGCGTAGCGCGGCGACCTCCTTGACCTTGCCGGGGCCGATAAAATGCTTAGGGAACGGCTGATCTATACGCTGGTAGATGCTGCCAACCACCTCAAGGCCGGCGGTTTCGGCCAGAAGCGCCAGCTCGCGCAGCGAGTCCTCGGCGCTCCAGGGGCTCTTAAAGCTATGTACCTCGGCGCCAACAAGCAGGGCGCGCGTGCGTGGGACAGCGGTCTCGTGCAGGCGCTTGCCGTCCTGGGTGCGAAGCTCGTTAATAGTGGTCTCCTTTGACTCCAGGGGAAACCCTTCTGGGTTTCCCCTCATTATAGCGCGCCGCACCTTGCTCCTACAAGCGACTTACGACGGACATGTTAGCTCCCGAACGCTCCCTTCAAGCCCGCCGCCGCCTCGGCCACAGCCTGCTTGGCCTTGTCGACAATGGCGCCCATTGAGAAGAACTCGTGGGTGACGCCACTGTAGCGTGTGGCGGTCACAGGCACGCCTGCCTCGCGCAGCCGCGCCGCGTAGGCCTCGCCCTCGTCGCGCAGGGGGTCCACCTCGGCGTTAATCACGGTTGCCGGCGGCAGCCCGGCCAGGCTCGACGCCCGCATCGGCGAGGCGTAGGGGTTCGCGCCATCGGCGGGGCGGCGCAGGTAGTTCGCCCAGAAGTACTGCATCATGGGCGTGTTGAGCGGCATAGCGTCTACAAACTGGCGGTACGACGGTGTATCGAAGGCGTAGTTGGTAATCGGGTAGATCAGCATCTGGTGGACGGGCATGGGCGCCTTGCGGTCGCGAGCGAGCAGTGCGGTGACGGCGGCGAGGTTGCCGCCGGCGCTCTCGCCGCCCACCGCGATACGCGCGGGGTCGGTGCGGACCAGGGCCGCATTGTCGTGCAGCCACTTGTAGGCCGCGAAGGCGTCCTCGGCGGCGGCCGGGAACTTCTGTTCGGGCGCCAGTCTGTAGGCCACCGACATCACCGCGCAGTTCGCGGCGTTCACCAGGGCGCGGCACGAGGCGTCGTACACGTCAAGGTTCGCAATCACCCAGCCACCGCCGTGGAAGTAGACCAGCGTGGGGAAGGGGCCATCGCCCACGGGCTGGTAGAAGCGCACCAGCATCTGCTGGCCGGCACCGCCGGGGATCAGGCGGTGCGCCACGTTGCCAACCGGCTCTTGCGGCGGCTTGCCCTGGCGCGTCAGCACCGCATTGACAGCCTGCACCAGCGGCGTGGTCTGCCGGGCGTTGAAGGGGGTCATGTCGGTTAGCTTGGGCGCCTCCAGGGCCACCAGCTCGTCGATCACCGCCTGCATCTGTGGGTCGAGCGGCGGCATCTGGGCCAGGCCCGTGGCGCGCCCCACCGCTGCGGGGTGGGCGGCGGCCTGCTCTGCGGCAAGCATCTGAGCGCCTAGAACGGTGGCGGCACTGGCCCCGGCCAGTCGGACGAATGAGCGACGTGTGAGGCGATCCATG
>JAYUYB010000876.1:0-2504 GCA_043752655.1 Chloroflexota bacterium | reverse complement strand
GACTGAAGGATTGCCGTAGGGTTCGTGGACCCTGAGGCGCGCAGCAGTAGCTCGGCCTGGGCATCGTCACCTAGCGATACAGCTACGATAGCAGCGCGCAACTGCGCCAGCGGGGCCAAGCGGGTATCCTGCTGGCCGATCGTGTTGTACACCAACAGCGCGGCCTGTGGATCTCCAGCGTTAAACAGCGTATCGCCAACCAACAGCAGATCGGCCGGTGCGCCCGTGTACTTCCCCAAAAGCGACTGTGCGCGTGGAATATCGCTCGCTACAATTGTCGCGTAAATCAAGTCTTTTAGAACCAGCAGGCTTCGAGGCTCCAGCCGATGCACCTGCTCGAGCGCAGCCACAGCCTCGTCGGGATGGCCCTGAAGCAGCAGCGCGTCGGCGAGGCGCCGGTAGATCAGCGGCTCATCGGTCGTATAGGTGCGGGCCGTGGCAAGCTGAGTAAGGGCCGTGTCGATCAGCTCGGGGCGGCCTGCGTGCGCCTTGGCCAGCGACTGGCTGCCGAGCGAGAGGAAGAGGGCGCCGGCCAGGGGGCGGTAGGTGAGCGCGACCAGGCTGGAGGCGAGAACAAGCACGAGGCCCGCGAGTGCCCAGCGACGTATGGCAAGCAAGTTCGGCTGCGTACGCTCTCTGGCTGCGTCGCCGACCTTTGGTGATCTATGTCTGGTGTCTACACTCATAGTGGAGTGGTCGCTCCCCAGGCCCAAAGCCCAGAGCGCTGCGCCGTGGCAGGCAAAAACACCAGGGCATTATAGCATAGCGCAAGATTACGGCTTTATGTCGCATCAGGCAGCGCCCGCCCAGCCAGGGCGAGCACTCGATGGTAGACGGAGATGGTCTGCGCGGCCACCGCATCGGGGTGAAACTCCTCCTCGGCGGCGGTGCGATTCCGACGGCGCATCGCAGCGGCGGCCTCGGGCGCTAGCGAGAGCGCCTGCTCTAACGCCTGCTCCAGCCCCATGGCATCGCCGCGTGGGAACATAAATCCGTTGACGCCATGCTGCAGCATATCGGGGATGCCGCCGGCGTCGCTTGCGACACAGAGGTTGCCGAGCGCCATGGCCTGGAGGATGGCCATTGGCCGCGTCTCCTCACGCGAGGGCAGGCAGAGGATCTGGTGCCCGCGCAGCTCTTCGAGCAGGCGCTCCTGGCTGATCGGCCCAAGCCAGCGCACGCGCGGCTCCAGCCCGGCGGCCGCGAGCTGTCGACGCACCAGCTGCTCCAGATCAGCGTCGGCCGTGTTGCCCACTACCGTCAGCTGCGCCTCGGGATAGCGCGCGGCGAGCCGAGCGAACGCAGTGCCCATCAGATCATGGCCTTTGCGATAGGAGATGACGCCAAGCAGCAGGATGCTTCCCGGGCGGCCCTTGGGCTGATCCACACCGCCCGCAAAGAATGCGCGATCAATCGGGTTGGCCATCTCGTACAGGCGGGCCTGCGGGTTGCGCGCGCGCACAAAGCGGGCGACATAGGGCGATGAGGCGACAACATCGCGCAGACGCGGTGTGTACCAGGCCTCGACCAGCGTCTGGATGCGGTAGACAAGCCGCGCCTTCCAGCTAAGGGCGCTGCCCGCCTCGGCCGAGTAGATGCCGTGAATCGTCGTTACCAGCGGCAAGCCCGCAAGGATGCTGCCGATCGCCGTCTCTGCGGCTGCCTGACAGTGGACAATATCGGGCTGGAGCCCCAGAATTGCGCGGCGCATGCTTAGCCCCGCGTGCACAAAGAAGCTGCCATAGTGAACGGGGCCTGCGCCGTAGGGGAAGAAGTGACAGTCGTAGCCAGCGTAGGTTCGCCGCTCGGGCCGGGCAAGATGCGACGTACCCGAAACCACATGCAGCTCGATGTCGTCGCGGCGCGCGAGCGCATCGGCCAGCTGCTGCGAGACCTGGAGCAGCCCGGAGAACCCATCGCGCTCGTGGTAGGGGAAGCGCGTAGCAAGGACAACCCGCAGTTTGGCCATACCAGCGCTCCTCTTAACCTGCCAGGCCTAGAAACCAATCGATATAGGCGGTCAGCCCGTCGGCAAAGGCAACCTGGGGCGTGAACCCAAGCGCAGCGAGCCGCGTAACATCTGCCTGCCAATTGCGTGGGTCGCCGCTACGCTGCACGCCATTAAAGCGCACCAGCTTGCCCGGCGCGATGCGTTCTGTCACCCCAGCGGCCACCTCGGCGATGGTGGTGCTGACACCGCTGGCCACGTTGTACACACCGGCGTGGAAGTCGCCCTGCTCGGCCACCGCGCGCACCGCCCGCGCAATATCTGCGGCGTAGATGAAGTCGCGACTCTCCTCGCCGGTGCCCATCAGCTCGACTGTTGTGTCCTCACGGGCCTTGCGAGAGATATCCCAGATTACCTGACGCCGCAGGCCAGGGCCGTAGGCGGAGAAGATGCGCAGGCTGCAAACCTGTAGCCCATACAGCTGCGCGTAGTAGGCGCACAGCTCTTCGCCCATGCGCTTATGGTAGCCGTAGGGCGAGATCGGCTGGAGCTGCGT
>JAYUYB010000875.1:0-6359 GCA_043752655.1 Chloroflexota bacterium | reverse complement strand
GCTCACGCAGGCTTTGGCGCGGGCGCGGGGGTAGCGCACCGGGGAGCTGTCTGGACCACGAACGGCGCGAATCGTCTGGACCACGAAGGCGCGAAAGGCGGCGAACCACCGCGAACCCGCGCAAAGGCCGGGTTCGCGGTGGTTCGCCGCCTTTCGTGCTCATTCGCGCCGTTCGTGGTCCAGACGATTCGCGCCGTTCGTGGTCCAGACAGCTCCCCGGTGCGCTACCCCCGCGCCCGCGCCAAAGCCTGCGTGAGCGCGCGCCTGGCGTAGACGCCGACCATCGCGCGGCGGTACTCCTCGCTGGCGTGGATGTCGCCGAGGATGTCCATGCCTGCGCCGGCGTTGGCCGTGGCCGAGCTGATCGCCTCGGTCGAGCCGTCGCCACCGAGCACGGCCTGCTCAACCTCGTTCAGGCGCACGGCCATCGGGCCTGCGCCCGTGATCGCCACCCGGCACGCGCTGAGCTTGCCGTCAGCTAGTTTCACGTAGGCCGCCGCGCCGACAATGGCGTAGCGGCTGGCGGGGTGCGCGAACTTCGCATAAGCCGCACCCTCGCCCGCCCCAAGCCGGTTGACGATCACGGCGGTGAGCAGCTCGTCGGGGGCCAGGGCGGTGGTGAGCATGTCGGTGAAGAAGTCGCTGATGGCGATGGTGCGCTCGCCGGAGGGGCCCTGGGCGCGGATCTGGCCGTCGAGGGCCAGCACCACGGCGGGCGCGTCGGCGGCGGGGTCGGCGTGGGCCAGGGCGCCGCCGATGGTGCCGCGGTTGCGCACCTGGATGTCGCCGATCAGATGGACGGCCTCGGGCAGCACGGCGCAGGCGCTCTTCAGGCCGTCGTGGTGCTCCAGCGTGGCCCAGGTGGTAAGGCTGCCGATGTTCACGTTGCCGTTGATGACGACGCCGCGCAGCTCCGCGATCTTCGTGATGTCGATCAGCACGCCGGGCGTGGCAAGGCGCAGCTTCATGGCTGGCAGCAGCGAGTGGCCGCCCGCAAGGATCTTGGCCTCGTCGCCGTGCTGCTGGAGCAGGCTGATCGCCTCGGCCACCGTCGTGGGGGCGTGGTATTCAAAAGCGCTGGGTATCATAGGAAGAGCTCCTGAAATCTGGAGTGTGGGGGCGCCCCTTGTGGGCGCCCGTGTGATGAGGGCGCCCACAAGGGGCGCCCCAACGCAATCGCTACTTCGCGTGAATAGCGTTCCAGACCCGCTCGGCGGTGGCGGGCATCTGGAGGTGCTTCACGCCGAAGGGGCTTAGGGCGTCGATCACGGCGTTCATCACGCACTGGGCCGACGCGATCGTGCCTGCCTCGCCCGCGCCCTTCACGCCGAGCGCGTTCACCGGCGATGGGGTGACGGTATGCGCGACCTCGATATGCGGCGCCATCGCGGCTGTGGGCACGGCGTAGTCCATCAGCGTGCCGCTGAGCAGCTGACCGTCCTCGTCGTAGACGGCGCTCTCGTAGAGTGCCTGGGCGAGCCCCTGGACGATGCCGCCATGGATCTGGCCCTCGACGATCATCGGGTTGATCATGACGCCGCAATCGTCCACGGCGACATAGCGCTTCACCGCCACATGGCCGGTGTCGGCGTCCACCTCCACGATGCTGATGTGGGTGCCGAAGGGGAAGACGCAGTTAGGCGGATCGTAGTAGCTGGTCTCGTCGAGGAAGGGCTCGTCGCCGGGGGGGAGGCTGGCGCCAACCGCGGCGGCCGCCGCGATCTCACCGATCGACTTGGACTTCTCCGGCGAGCCCTTCACATACGCCTTGCCGTTCTCGAAGACCATATCGGCCACGTTCGCCTCGAGCAGATGGGCGGCGATGCGCTTGACCTTTTCCTTGATCTTGTCGAGGCTCTTCTTCATGGCCACGCCGCCGACGGCCAGCGAGCGCGAGCCGTAGGTGCCGTAGCCGAAGGGCGTGCTCTGCGTATCGCCCCACTGGATCTCCACGTCCTCGTAGGCGACGCCGAGCTCGTCGGCCGCGATCTGGGCGAAGGTTGTCTCCAGGCCCTGGCCGTGCGGCAGCGAGCCCGTTGTCACCACCACCTTGCCGGTAAGGTGGACGCGCACGCTGGAGCTTTCCCAGAGGCCGGCGCCCCAGCCTTCGTTCATAACCCAGGCGGTGGGGGCGACGCCGCAGATCTCGACGTAGGATGAGATGCCGAGGCCGAGATACTTGCCATGCTTACGGGCCTCGGCCTGCTCGGTGCGAAAGTCGCTGTAGCCGACCATCTCAAGCGCCTTGTCGAGCGCCGGCTCGTAGTTGCCGCTATCGTAGGGCAGCAGGCCGACGGCGTTATGGTAGGGGAACTGCTCGGGCTGGATGAAGTTCTTGCGCCGCAGCTCTGCCGGGTCCATGCCGAGCTCGGCGGCCAGACGGTCAACCATGCGCTCGATCAGATAGCTGGCCTCGGGGCGCCCGGCGCCACGGTAGGCGTCTACCATGGCCGTGTTGGTGTACACGCCGGTAACGTGGCAGTGCGCGGCGGGGATGTCGTACACGCCGGTGATGATACGTGCGTAGAGCGTGGTCGGGATGCCGGGGGCGATGGTGGAGAGGTAGCCGCCCATGTTGGCGTAGGTATTCACCCGCAGGCCAAGGATCTTCCCATCCTTGGTGGCGCCAAGCTCCACGTCGGTGACGTGATCGCGACCGTGGGTGGTCTGCTTATAGTTCTCGGAGCGATCCTCGATGTACTTCACCGGGCGACCGAGGCGCTTGGCGAGCCACAGCGCCAGCGGATAGTCGGCGTACATAAAGATCTTCGCGCCGAAGCCGCCGCCGACGTTGGGCGTGATCACGCGCAACTTATGCTCGGGGATGCCCATCACGAAGGCGCACAGCAGCAGGCGGTGGACGTGCGGGGCCTGCGAGGAGATCCAGAGCGTGTAGTCGTCGGTGGCGGAGTTGTAGAGCCCAATCGCGCCGCGCGTCTCCATCGGGGTGGGGATGAGCCGCTGGTTGACGATGCGCTCCTTGACGACAACCTCTGCGCCTGCGATGGCCGCGTCGGTCTTCTCCTGGTCGCCGCAGCTCCAGTCGAAGGCGATATTGTTGGGCGCGTTCTCGTGCAGCTGCGGCACACCGGCCTTGGTCGACAGCTCGGCGTCCACCGTGGCGGGCAGCGCCTCCCACTCTACGTCGATCAGCTCCAGCGCATCGCGGGCGATGAAGCGGTCTTCGGCTACCACCACCGCCACACCCTCACCAGCGTAATGAACTTCGTCCACGGCGAGCGTGCGCGGCGTGTTGACATTGTTCGTGACGCCGGCAGCCTGCCACGCGCAGGGCAGCGGGTTGATGTCCAGCATATCTGTGCCGACGAACACCCCGACCACGCCAGGGTGCGCGGCGGCCTTGCTGGTGTCGATCGACACAATCTTGGCGTGGGCGTATGGGCTGCGGAGGATCGCCAAATGCAGCATGCCCTGGAGCTTAATATCGTCCAGGTAGTTGCCCTGGCCGGTCATCAGCTTGGGGTCTTCGCGGCGCTTGATGCTGCGCCCAACGATCCGCTCTCTCGTCTCGGTGACGGTCATCCTTGACTCCGTTCTAGAAGGGAACAGGGGACAGGGAACAGGGGACAGGGCTGAACGATAGGGGCGCCCCGACAGGCTTCTTAGGACGCCGCCGTAGCCGAGGCCGCTTCCGACGCCGCCTCGCCCTGCGCCTCTGCGGTGTAGTCCACCACCGTTCCATCGGTGCCGGTGTGCTCCTCGGGCAGCTTGGCGCTGGCGTTCGTCTTCTCGGCGGCGTAGCGCACGGCGCGCACGATATTCTCGTAGCCGGTACAGCGGCAGAGGTTGCCCTCCAGGCCGTGGCGGATCTCATCGTCGCTGGGGTTGGGGTTGCGCTGGAGCAGGTCGGCGGCGGCCATGATCATGCCGGGGGTACAGAAGCCACACTGGAGGCCGTGCTTCTCCCAGAAGCCCTCCTGAAGCGGGTGCAGCGTGCCGTTGCTGGCGAGACCCTCGATCGTCGTCACCTGGGCGCCGTCGACCTGCACGGCGAGAATCGTACAGGCCTTCACGCTCTCGCCATTCAGGTGGACCACGCAGGCGCCGCACTGGCTGGTGTCGCAGCCGATGTGGGTGCCAGTGAGATTCAGCTGCTCGCGTAGCAGATGGACCAGCAGCGTGCGCGGCTCGACCTCGGCGCGATGTTGCTTGCCATTAACAGTGACCGAAATTGTCGTCACGGCTCCAACCTCCTTGTTGCTAGGGGCGTAAGGGCTAACAGCGCGCGCGCTGCCCCGCGCGCGCGCTGTGGGGTTACTTCCGACGACCGAGCAGATACCCGACGAGAAAGGCAACGAGTACCCAGGGCGCCCAGGGGCGCTCCTTGATGAAATCCTCGGCGGCGCCGCGAGCCAGATCCGCATCAGTAAGACCCTTGCCGGGCTGGACGGTGATCGTGCGGCGCTCGAAGCCTGGTGCCTCGCCGCCTGCTGCGGGCATGGCCTCCTCCACGGCGGCCTGGACATGGGCCACGCCGCTCTCGACGGCAGCTCCAAGCCCGGACGCACCGCTCTCAGCGGCGGCGACAGCCTGCTGGGCGACCGTGGCGGCAGCGTCTGCGATATTGGGGGCAGGTGGTGTGGGGCTGGGCGCTACGGCCACGGCGGCATGCGTGGGAGCGGCGACGCTGACGACGCCCGTGCGGCGCTCCTCGATCAGCAAGGCGAGCGCCTTCAGGCTCTGGTTGATCAGCGTCTTGGAGGCGCCATCGATTAGGCGCTGACCCACGCTGGCGATTGTGCCGCCAACCTGGGCCTCGCCGCCGTAGTCGAGGATCGTCTGTGCGCCTTCGGCGCGCAGCTTGATGCTGCCCGAGCCCTTCAGGAAGCCGTTGGAGCCTTTGCCGTCAACGTGGATGTCGTAGGACTCGGGGGCGACGATGTTGTCGATCTTCACGCGGCCATTGTACGTGCCGCGCACTGCCTGGAGGCCGATCTTCAGTGTACTGTCGTACTCGTTCTCGCCGATCTGATCGAGCCGCTGGCATCCGGGGATGGTGTGCGCCAGCACCTCGGGGTCGTTCACGGCGGACCAGACCTCCTCGCGGGTGGCCTCGAAGGTGTAGTTGCCGGCGATCCTCACGCGGGGACTCCTTCCACCGGGGACGCGGCAGCACGCTGCCAACAACCGACCGCGACACATGGATGTGACGGTACGACTGCGGCGCGACACAGAGAGCTGACAGGGGGCTGAGGCGGGGAGGGGCGCAAAGGGCCGAGGACGCTGCGCTGGCCTCGTTGCCGGCAACCGCACCAGTCACACGCGCAGACAGACTGCTTGTGCGCTCACTGGCACGCTGTTCGCGAATACCGATGGGTTCTGGGGGCGGTGAAACTCTGCTATAATCGTAACTGAACCCGATCTGTTTGTCAAGGAATCGTTGGGGAGTGAGAGTCGCCCATTTCGCAGGGGCGCTCTGCTCGGCGTCCCCAGCCAAGCGCATAGGGTCGCAGCACGTTGCGGCCCCGCGCGAGTTTATACCAGGAGCAAGTTATGCTCAGACGCTATGCTTTGCCGCAGGCCGCGCTCGTTTGTCTGATGCTCCTCGGCGCGCTGCTCGCGTCCTTCGCGCAGCCCACACAGCTCGTGCGTGCGGCGGCCACGGTCGCCACATGCGCGCCAGACAGCGGCAGCGCCACGATCAGCGGCACTGTCACCGGCAGCGGTGGCACGCCTCTCAATAGCGTGCTCGTCACCGCCTACACCATCTATGGCAAGCACGGCGGCTCCGCCTACACCAACGCCAGCGGGGTGTATCAGCTCACCGGGCTTATCGGCGCCGCATACCTGCTGAAATTTGAGCCCCAGGACGGCGCCTATGTCGCCGAGTGGTACCCCAATCAGCCGACACCCCAGGCCGCCTCGCCGCTCGCTGTCGCCGAGGCGGGCGCCGTTCCAGGTGTCAACGCGCAGCTTGAGTTTGGCGCACGCATCAGTGGGACCGTAACGGGCGCCAGCAGCGGGCCATTGCAGGGCCTGGCTGTCACTGTCTACGACACAAGCGGCCAGTCTGTGGCCAGGGCCTATACCGATGCGACCGGCACCTACGTAACCAGCCCTGGGCTGCCAAGCGGCAGCTACCGGGTTGGCTTTGCGGCAGGCTCCGGCTTTCTTGCGGCCTTTTCCAACAACAAGCCGTCGCTGGAGACAGCCGACCCCGTTGAGCTGACGGCGCCAGATCTGCGCAGCGCTGTCAATGCAACCCTGGCGCGCGGCGGATCGATCAGCGGGCAGGTGACGAGCGCCGCGACCGGCCTGCCCATAAGCGGGGTGTCTGTGTACGCCAGCGGCCAGAATGGCAGCGACGGCGACTACACCGACGCCATGGGCCGCTATAC
>JAYUYB010000874.1:0-6368 GCA_043752655.1 Chloroflexota bacterium | reverse complement strand
CTCAAGGTGATGTGGACGCCCTGCGCAATTACATCATGTCGTTTGGCCCCTGGGCGCCGCTGATCTCGCTCCTGCTGATGGTCCTCCAATCGCTGGTGGCGCCGCTGCCCGCCTTCCTGCTCGCGTTCGCCAATGGCCTGGCCTTCGGGGTGTTCTGGGGCGGCCTGCTCACCTTCGTCAGCGCCCTACTCGCGGCAGTGATCAGCTTCTGGATCGGGCGGGGCCTGGGGCGCAGCACCGTCGAGCTCCTGGTTGGCGTATCTGGGGTCGCCTCCGCCGACGCCTGGTTCGTCCGGCACGGCGCCTGGGCCATCCTGATCGCCCGACTGGTGCCAATCGTCTCGTTTGACGCCATCTCGTACGCCGCCGGGCTCACCGGGATGCGCTTCCGCTGGTTCCTTGCCGCAACGGCCCTGGGCATCGTGCCGGCCACTTTCCTCTACGCCTTCCTGGGTGAGCGCGCCCCCCAGACCATCGTTATCCTCTTTGCCGCGTTCGGGGTGATTGCGCTGCTTGGGGCGATCGCCAGCCTGCGCCGCTATCTTGGCCAGCGTGCGCTGCGCGCAAAGGCGTAGGCTACGCAGGATACGGGCGAGATGCGCGCTCAAGGCGTTCCTATGGAGCGGCTGTTTGCGCGGGCATGACATACGCGACAGGAGATAGCAGCCAGAGATAGAAGGGCCATACACGCAGAGCTTAGGCATGCCGCTATCATCGGTTGGCATGCCTGGTGTAAAAAGTTTGTGGGGTTTCGCGCCTGGCTCACGCAACACCACGCCACCACAGCATTTGAGCAGCTTGGTTAACTATTAAGAATGCGCGGTCCTGGGCACTAGAAGGCTCCCAGTGCGCTAAAGCAGAGCTAGGCGATTATAGCGCGCATTCCTGAGCGTAGGCTGCTCTCCCGGTCTCGCTGCGCTCGCTGAGCCGTCTGCCAAGCGTGCCGTTGTGGATCGGGCGCATTGCGCGCTTCCTTGACGAGGCTACTCGTTCTTGGGATAATAGCCACACGTTCCCGAGCGATTGCACACCACGCTTCACCTCAGCGATGAGGCAGCGTGGACGCGGTGTTGCGCGCATGCATCGAGGTAACAGGTGGGAGCGGAGTATGAAACCAATCCGTGTCATGAGCTTCAACGTCTTCAGCCCGGGTGAGCCTGAACCAGGGGAGGAGTTGCCGCCTGAGGAAGCGCGTAACAGTTGGGAGGCGCGTGCTCCGCTTCAGCTGCGCACGATCGCGCGGTACCAGCCGGACCTCATCGGCTTCCAGGAGATGGAGCCGGTAAAACTTGCGACCTATCGGGCAGAACTGATCGCGTACGACGCGATGGAGCCTGCGCATCCTGACGAGCTCCCCTCGATCTTCTGGCGCCGTGACCGGTGGGAGCTCATCGAGTCCGGCCAGTTCTGGTTGAGCGATACGCCTGATGTTCGCCGTGCGGACTGGGATGTGCCCTATCCGCTCACCGTTGACTGGGTGCGGCTACGCAGCCGTGAGAGCGACGGCGAGATCTTGCATCTGAATACGCAATTTGAGGACGGTCCCTGGGGCGAACGGTCGCGGCGTGCGAGTAGTAGGCTCCTCGTCCAGCGCGCAGCGGCGCTCCAGCTGGCCGGTCCCGCCCCGCTCATTCTCACCGGCGACTTTAACTGCAATCCCTGGAGTGAATCCTACCGGCAGCTGATTGAGGCTGGTTTCGTCGACACCTATCGGGCGGCGGGCCACGCCGACTCCATCGAGTCGAGCACCTTCCATGGCCTGCACGGTCAGGGGTACTTTGCGCTTGAGTGGGGCGACGAGCTGTTCTGGCGGGTCGACTGGATACTGACCCGCGATAGTGCGGTGCGCCTTCAAACCACAGCGTGCACCATTGTGCGTGACGCCGAGCCACCCGTCTACCCGAGCGACCATTATCCGGTGATTACGGAAGTGCGAACGATGAGCTACGTGTGACGTCCCCGGATCAGGGTCAGGTGAGACGAAGGCTGACGCTCGCTGGTGCCGAGCGCGTCGATGCAGCCTGTCGCCTCTCTGCCTGTATAGGGCAATCGGAAGCATCATCTCTGACCTGGCCGAACCCGCATTGAGTAGGCAATCCTTGACGCCGCCAAGCCTCCCTCTTCCGACCTAGGGCTACGTCATGATCGGGAGGCGGGCGCGTGAACGCGCGCCGTGGTGGCGCGGTGCGCGTTCACGCGCCCGCCTGCGCGGGCGGGTCCGGACGCGTCGGCGGAGGTCGACGCGCGGCCGCCGGCCCTGCCGCTGCGGGTTCACCCGCGGGTGCTGGCAACAGCCCCCACAATGACGTAGCCCTAGCTAGCCGAACGGTAAGGACTCCGACCTACGGCTGCAGAGTGTAGACGCCCGCTGCACCGGGCGAGCGCGACCGGCCCGCCCCAGGCGCGGGCGTGTCCGCCCAGGCGAAGAGGTTGGCCTCCGCAGCGCGCTGCAACCCGCCCGCGCCGCTGTTGGCGCCGATCACCTTGTTGAAGCGGGCCTGCGCAAGTGAGGCCAGGTCCACAATCAGCGCCTGGGCGCTTAGCACCTGCTCCTCCAGCGATGAGACCAGGACGGCCTTCTCGTCGAAGGTGAGCGCCACGCCCACCACCGGTCCCCCGGTGAGAAAGTCCGTCGCGAGGCGATCAACCGAGGCGCCGCGCACGCGGAAGAGGCTGCCGCGCCCCGCGCCGGCCGCGCTGCGGTCGGCCACGTACAGCGTGCCGTCGCGTGCCGCCGTCACCCCGCTCGGCTCGACCAGCGGTGCGCCTGCCGCAACAACCGTCGCCCCCCCGCCGTCCAGCGGCAGGCGCACCAGCACGGGCCGCCCGTCTTCCGGGTGGCTGCCAGTCAGGTAGAGCACATCGGCGCCGCCCTCGACGGCCACGGTCAGGGCGCGCGGGCGAAATCCGGCAGCGCCTGGGAGTGCGACTGGCGCCCCGCCCGTGGCCGGGAGCGCAAAGATCTGGCCTGCGCCAACGCTGCTGGCGGCGGCCTGGTCGGCAATGTAGAGCGTGCCCCCGTCGCTGCTGATGTCGAGGCCGCGCGGCTCGACCAGCGGGGCGCCCTGGGCCAGTAGCTCCGGCTCGGTGCCAGGGTCGCTGCGGAAGACGGCGCCGCCAGCCGCGCTGTCGGCGGTGAAGTAGACCAGCGCACCGTCGGGCGACGGTGTCGCGTCGAAGGGCGTGCCGTACTGCGTGGGCGTGCTCACCTGCGTCACCGTGCTGATCGCGTCGTTCGCCAGCGGAGGCTGGGGCGGCGTGGCGGCCTGCGGCGCCGCGCAGGCGGCGAGGAGCAGCGCGAGCAGGGCCGTGGGCCAGCGCAAGGACTGTGTCGGTTGCATTCTCGCTCCTTTGGTAGTAGCTGATGCGCCGACTCTACCTGCGGCCCGTGCGAAAATCGTGAGACCAGCGTGAGATCGCGTGCCGCCCTCGGCACAGATCTTGCCTACCAGCTAGGCATCACGAGGAAGGGGTACAGATGCTTAGCTTTACACAGATCCGTGAGCTGCTTACGGAGACATTCGCCGACTGGAACGAGGACAAGGCGCCGCGCCTGGCCGCCGCCCTCTCCTACTACACCATCTTCTCGCTGGCGCCCCTGCTGATTATCGTCATCGCCATCGCTGGGCTTGTCTTCGGCCAGGAGGCCGCCCGCGGCGAGATCATCACCCAGATCGATGGCGTCATGGGCCAGCAGGGCGCCGAGGCTGTGTCCGGTCTCCTGGAGGCAAGCAGCAAACCCTCTACTGGCACCATCGCCGCCATCATTGGCTTTGCCACCCTGCTCTTTGGTGCCGCCGGCGTGTTCGCGCAGCTCAAAGACGCCATGAACACGATCTGGGAGGTGGCCCCCAAGCCCAACCAGGGCCTCTGGGGCTTCCTCCGTGCCAACGTGCTCTCGTTTGGCATGGTGATCGGGGTCGGCTTTCTGCTGCTTGTCTCACTGCTGATCAGCACAGGCCTCAGCGCTGTCGGCAAGTTCGTGGTGGGCGACTCGTTCGCCCAGTCGCTGCTCTGGCAGGTCGTCAACTTTCTGGTGCAGGCGGGCGTCACCTTCGGGCTCTTCGCCCTGATCTTTAAGCAGCTGCCCGACGCCAAGATCGCCTGGCGCGACGTGCTGCCCGGCGCGGGCGTCACCACCGTGCTCTTCGCCATCGGGCGCTTCCTGATCAGCTTCTACCTCGCGCAGACCGCCACCGGCTCTACCTTTGGCGCCGCCGGCTCGCTGGTGGTCATCCTAGTCTGGATCTACCTTTCAGCCCAGATCCTCTTCCTCGGCGCAGAGTTCACTCAGGTCTATGCGCGCCGTTACGGCTCGCGCATCGAGCCCGCATCGAACGCCGTGCCCGCCACCGAGGAGATGCGCGCCGAGCAGGGCATGCCCGACCCGCAGATCATCGCCGCCACCACGGCCTTTGCCGAGGGCAAGCAGCCTACGCTTGCGGAGCGCCCCGTAGGCCAAAAGCCTGCCCAGCAGCAGCCGACACAGGCCACTCCGGCGGCCAACCCTAGCTCGAAGACCAGCACAATTCTGGCGGGCGCCACGCTCTTCAGCATTCTCGGCGTGATCGTGCTCGGCGCCAGCCGCCGCAAGTGAGGGTGGGCGGACAGATGCGGCGGTGGGGTCCGCTATGCACGGCCCACCGCCGCGCCATTCTCGGCGCTACCCTTTCACCTCAAGTGCCAGCAGATCCCGCGCTGTTTAGGCCACGAACGGCGCGGCTCAGGAGTTGTCCCCGCTCGCTACTCGCCTGGCACGCCCAGCAGCAGGCCCGTGTAGCGCTCGATCACGCCTGGCCGCGCCCGCTGCGCAAAGCGGTCGTTCTCTACCCCGAAGAGCACATCCTCCTCGCCCAGGGCGTAGCGCTCCACATGGTCGGCGTCGAGATCGCGCAGCGCCAGGGCGAGGGCGAGCAGCTGCTCGGCGGGCATGTCTGTCTGAAGATAGCCCACCAGGGCGGCGCTCGTGTGCTCGGCGGCCAGCAGATTCGCCAGGTCGCCCCGCTCGCGCACGCGCTCGGCGATGGCGAGCAGCACCGCCTGCTGGCGTAGGCCGCGCTCGAAGTCGCTGTCGGGGTGCCGGATGCGCGCGTAGGTCAGGGCGGTCACGCCATCCATGCGCTGGGGGCCAGCCGCAAAGCGCACCGTCGTGTAGCGCCTGTCGGCGGTGGGGAAGCGCCGATCTTCGAGCGGGCGCTCAACATTCACCGTAATGCCGCCGAGGGCGTCCACGAGGGCGGCAAAGCCGCGGAAATCTGCCACTGCCACGTAGTCGATCGGGATGCCGAGCAGGTTGGCGACGCTGGCACGGGCCAGGGCCATGCCAGCGCCGGGGGGGCCGTCGCGCTCGCCCCAGAGGTAGGCGCTGTTGATGCGGTTGCTGCCGTGGCCGGGGATAGGCGCCCAGAGATCGCGCGGGAGCGAGAGCAGCGCCACACGCCCGCCTACAGGGTCCACCCGCGCCACGATCAGCGCGTCGCTGCGCGGCGTCGACTCCTCGCCGGGGCGGCGGTCCGAACCGAGGATCAGCAGTGTCACCGGCGCGCTGGCGCCAGGCTCTGCGGGCCTCAGCTCCGGCAGCGTGATCAGGGCGGCGGGCCGGGCGCCAGCTTGGGGCGGGGCAAGGACCACGCTGGGCGCCGGGGTTACCACAAGTGCCTCTAGATTGCGCCGCACGCCCACGGCGGCCCGCAGCGAGCCGCCCACAAGCGCCAGCAGCGCCAGGGCTAGCGTGAGCGTAGCGCTGCCGACGGCCAGGTGGCGCCGGGGTGAGGCACCGTCACGTCGCTCCAAGCCAGGCTCCATGGATTCCCGGCAGCGCCGGGGGGCGGGATGCTACAGCTATTATAGCCTCTCGACTTAAAAAGCATTGACAGGGCGGTGTAAGCGGCGTATACTCCATATGTGCAAATGGTGGACAAAGCTGTGCAAAAACTTGTGCAAACGCACAGCGCGAGCCCAGGAGGAGACGGCATGATTAAGGTAGCCCGGCGGGCATATATTGAGGGAACCACGCCCGAGGCGATCTTCGCCGCGCTCTCCGACCCGGCAAGCATCGGTCAGCTGCTCCCGCGTGTGCAACGGGTGGAGATGCTCAACCGCGACGAGGCCAACCGCAAGGCGAAGCTCGTCACGCACATGGGCCTGGGCGGCCTCTTCGGCACCATCCGCTGCGAGGGCGATCTCACCTGGGTCGAGCCCCGCGAGATCCTGTTCAGCGTCCGCACCCCTGTGCCCGTGGAGACACGCTGGACCCTGACGCCGGCCGTGAACGGCTCCGACATCCAGGCCACCATGAGCCTCGACCTGGCTCCGTTGCTTGGCCCGATGGCCGCCTTCGTGCCAGTGCAGCAGGTCGCCGATATGCT